>NZ_JAVDPZ010000062.1:0-10500 GCF_031453995.1 Nitrobacter vulgaris
TCTTCCCACCTCGACGTCGTCTCAACCATGGTCAGCTCTCCAAAAAGCCGACCACCCATGAATCATTGAAAACGTGATTCGAGAATCCTGTTGAGTCGATCCATCTAATAAATCTGCCAAAGTAGTGCTAGCTATATGGTGAGATGCTCGCCACACGCCGAGCTTCTCTTTAGGGCGAGAAATAGCTTGTGGACGCGAGACGCTCAATGCGGCGCGGCGGGAAGGTTAAAGGTTCCTCAGGCGCAATTAGGCATCTGACGACGGCTGACTTTGCAAGAATGATCGAAGTTCATCGTCAGGGCAATTACGCAACTAGTGCAGAAATCCAAACAGCCAAAGCAGAAGTATGATTGGGAGCGGAATACCGAGTAACCAAAGAAGAGCGCCCTTACCCATTATTATATCCTCCGGCTTTTCCGAGCCGTGAAGTAACAACGAGCGTTCGTGTTGGTTCCTTCAAAATCTGTTCGGACTTGCGGGAAAAACGGCAAGACTTTTCGGGTTCTAATCCGAGTAACTTAATGCTTTAGAGCAACCCGACGCGGACGAGGAGGCGCTATGCATGGACGCCTCCCCCGGTGATGGCAGTGTTCCAGTGTTGAAAGCATGACCAACCGCTCCAGCGGGAGAACATCGAAGTCGCGGGCATTCCCAGGCGGAATGTAAGTGCCCGCGCGGCGAAGTTTTTTGTAACGCAAATTTCATTCATGGCGTTCTCCTTAGGCGGAGCTAACGCCCATAATCGGCGAACGTTGTGTCAACTTGTCGCAATACTAGAAAGGGCTAGGAGCGCACGGCGCACCATGGCGCATAGAGTCTAACCTCGTCTATGCTGTACGGTCGATTGCTTATATGTGAGAAGATTAAGGTTCATCTCAAATAGGTATCGACGGCTGCGTCCCACCGGAGAACCATCAGCGGCGTGCGGCCTTTCTGAGCAGGAGGCCGCTGGCTAGCGGTAACGTTCACAGCCAGATGGGGCCAAGAAGCTGTAGGCAAGAGGCGTGCAGTGTGGAAGTGACCAGGCACATGAAGAAGGCTCCAAAATAACGACTTCCGGAGCCGAGCATACCAAGAATTTTTGAGAGCAATCTCAGTCGTTCGTTTTGAGGTTCTTTAAGCGCTCGTATCGCGCCTTGCTTCCTCAATGCTCGTCTCGAGCGTTGCGATCATCGCTCTGTAATCTTCTGCGAGTTTGGCGAATGCCTTGCGTTTATGCAGATCCGTCGCGAGCCTGCTGATGAGAGCGCAATCCTCCGCGTCGTCTTTCAACTTTTGGAGCCTGTTCAGAAGGTCTTTCATGAAGCGGACCTCAACGGACCTTTGGTGTTGGCGACGGATCGAAGCAACGTGTTCGCTCGGATGCGCTGACCGCGCCCGCCTCGTCGATAATTTTCAATATCTGATCATGAACCGGCCGCCGTTTTCGAGGCAGTTTCTCGGCGAGCACGTTCTCATTGTCCAATTCATGCCGTAGTCTTCGGAGGATTGCTAATTGATGTGCGAGTTGTTGCTTCTGGGAAGAGATTTGTGCGAGCGAAAGCTCAAGGAAGGCTGTTCTGGCTCGATCGGTCAACACGATGGAATCCACGTCATATTCCCCAAGGCTTTTCGCACCACTGAGCAGTGTCAGCAGAGGACCGTTTTGCGGCGATCTAGGTCTTCGGCGGTATCCTGCGCGGTACTATTCCCCGCCTGCTGGCTGTCCCGGTGACTCAGGCTGCTTGGCCGCGTCCTTCTGTTCTTGCACGCCGGACTGTTGTACGCGCTTTAGATCCTTGGGCTGCTCTTGCCCCTTCTCGTCGCGAATGATGCCGTGATCTTTGCTATGTGCCATGCCAGACAAGCTGCTAATCGCCTGGACGTTCCTAAGACGCGTTTTGTTTCAGCATCGCAGCTAGTCGTCTGCCCGTGCCTGGAACAATCGAGATGCCTCTCGGTTTCCTTCTCCTAACCCAACAAGGGAGGGGTTGCATGGCTGTTGAAGAAAGAGAGACCGGCACATTGATCGGTAGCGACAAGGTCGAAGGTACCGCTGTCTACGGCCCCGACGACCAGAAGATCGGCTCGATTGAGCGCGTCATGATTGAAAAGACGAGCGGCCGCGTGTCGTATGCAGTTCTCGGTTTTGGTGGCTTCCTCGGCATAGGCAACGACCATTATCCGCTTCCCTGGCACAGCTTGAAGTATGACACCACGCTTGGCGGCTATCGGACCGGAATTACGGTGGATAAGCTCAACGGCGCACCAAAGTATGCAGACGAGAACAACTGGAACTGGTCGGATCCAAATCGCCCTAAAGCGGTCGACGATTATTATTCCTTGTAAGCGGGGGTTCCGGCGTTACGCGCGGCGGAATATCGCCCGCGTACGCCGACCGCGCTCCACGGCTAATTCGGAAGGATCAAAATGATTGTCTGGAAAGCGACCGTTGCTTTAGCGCTTATCGCAATATGTGCGTCTGTCGAATCCGCTGCGGCTCAAACTCCTGATCCAGAGCTGGATTTATGCCGATCCACCGGATTAGCCGCCCTTCGGCAGCTAAACCCGGCCATTAAAGACGTCTCACTCGACGTCGAGGGCATGACGGTCGCAAAGGCAAATACGAAAATTGAGGACACGCCGCTCAAGACGGTCGTCATCGGTGACGCTTATCTGGAAAAAGGGAAGCAAGATACAAGGCGCACCTTCCTTTGTCTCATCGGCGAAAAAGGGAAAGTGCTTTTGACATTTTTTACTGACAAGTAGCGTCGACACACACGTCACCGGCTGGATGCGGCCAAGAGAGCAATCCTCGCCTCTCTGGCTCGGGCTGTGATTGGTGCTATCTACTTTCGTTTTGGAATTAGAATGTCTTCACGAGTAGGGAGTACTGAAAGCAGGCGAACGCTGGACCCGGAAAAATCTTCCCAACGCCAACTTGCAATCCGCAAAACACGTCACGCATCACGCTGGCTCCTTGTGGACACACTTAACGACACCTGACAGGTATTGAGGCATAGATTCGCACAGGGAAGATTGCGTCCGCCGATCCGGAGAAATCCGCGGGCGGTTTTTTTGATGCCACGGAAGTCCAGGCGCCGCTCCAAGCTGGTGGCCTGACTCTGCGTAGAGATCCCAATTACTTCTTGCGTGACTTCGTCGCTTCCGATTGCATAAGACCCTTCATGCTTGGCGCCGCCGCGCTCACTTTGGATTTTTCTTTCCTCGGCTTCTTTGCTTCGCGGTTCCCGCATTGCTCACGTTTAGCCATAGCTTAGTCCTCCGGACCGGATGGGCTATAGATTAAGACTAGCACGGCAGGGATACGGCCGCAGTGGCATTCGGTATCAGTAAACTGAATATGAGCATCCCACTGCGAACCAACTACCCGACGTCCTGAGTGGCGATTGCTATAGCATGCGGCTGCAAAGAGCGCGGAGACGCCATCTTGCGCGGGGTTACCTCTGTCGCCAAGGGCGATCTCAATCAGACTGCCGCGGAACTGAAATTCATAGTCAAGTCTGCGACCAGGGATGCGGCGGTCGCGCTCCGACAAAAGACCGCACGGATCAAATCGAGGTTGATACGCTGATGACTGAAGGTGTGTCGATATGCCTCGTCGCTGAGGTGCGCGCGACGATCCTTGTTCAGCGCAGCATCGTGTCGTCTGGCGTGACGCAGGTTGCCGAGCGCGATCGCAACATGAAGACCGACGTCAAGTTCGTAGCTGAGCAGCTCCGCGATAACGAGGAGCTCGAGCGCCGCGCCAGCTTCAAGGCAGCCCTAACCGCGGCGATGATGTCAACCACTGATTAACTAAATTTTCTCTGGAGGAAACTGCGACAGTTTTGGGACGTTATTTTTGATGACTCGGCGATGAGAGCCGAGCCTGACCGCATGCGTTCAACGTTCGGCGTCCTCAAGAGCGAAGTCTGAGCGAAAATAGGATCTTAACATGTCGACAAAAAATAGAGCCCCCAGGCCGACCCAAACGACCAATTACAGGACAAGAACAAGCGGGAGGATCCGAACCAAAAGCAAGCCGGGAGAAGAGGACATAAGACCAAGAATGGAAGATATGCGGCCTGAAGGATCGCAGTTGCATATACCGACGCCGCTCCCGCAGCAGCCTCAGCCAGTAATCAGCATCGTAGCTGTCGAACAGCTTCTGCGGGCTTATGGCTGCGCGGCTAATGTGTGCAGCGACGAGCACGGGCAAGTGATTGCTACGGCCGCCAACCCGAGAATGCAGCCGGAGGTAGATAGGAGATTGCAAGAGGTGCTAAGAATGAAGGTCGAGAACCCTCAAAAGGGCCGGCGCTGACAAAAGTTGGCGCCCGCGTGTGGCGGGCGAGGCTGCTACGAAGCGCGGGTGGAAATGGAAATAGACGCGCGGCGTGATTTTTCCACCTCTAACGCCGCAACCGCGTTTAAATGATCTGAATTGTCAGATGGTCAATGTAGCGACGCTGGCCCAAGATTTCGAGTGATCTTGATCGTTGGCAAGGACTCTATGGTCGATTTAGCTTTTGGGACAGGACCATTTCTCTTGGCATTTCAGCGAGGGTGGCCTTTTTTGATTCGCTGTTCCATGCCGTTCCATAGTGGGATCTTGAAAACAGAGATCCTGCCGAATGGTTCCTGAGTACGTTTGGAACACAGGAACGTCTCGGCATCCCGGCCTCACGCTCGTGGCCTCCACCATCGCAGCTGATTACTGTCGTTAAGTCGCCCCCTTCAGCTCGGCAACGTCCGCGCCGGACCGCATGGCGCGGCCGGTCAGCGCCGCGCCGACGACGACCTCCAGCGCTCGCTGGCCGGTTGCGTCAACGAACGCTGGAAAGTGGTGCCGCTCTCCGTCGACCACGACCGTGGCACCCGGTTCGGGACCATAGCTGTCGACGCGGTGGTCCCGCCCCAGCGCGATCACGTCCAGGTGTCCGCCGCTATGCAGCGCGAGCATCCGCTCAATCGAGAGGTGGGGAACGGTCGCATATTCGTCGACGAACACTGGCTTCAGGTAGCGGTTGAACCGTTGCAGCGACTCGTCGCCGAGGTGCGGGAACCGCCCAACGCCAGCCGCGGATAGAAAGTTCGGCCGTCTATCATGTCGGGATCGATACCGAGGCGCACTAAGCGCGCACGCGGCTGCGCCTCGAAGATCGTCACCTTCGCCGGTGCGGTCGTCTCATCGACAAATGCGCACAGCGTATAGATCGTCGTGGGCCCGCACCGACAAACGCGACGGTCCGCACCATCTCGTCCCAAGCGTTGGCGATGCCATCTGTCGGGCGGCTCAAGCCAACGTCCGAAGCGTCGGCTCGCGATCGTAGAAGCGTCGCGCCGCCGCTTTGACGAAGGCGCTGTCCAGCCCGGTAACCCCTTCGTCCGTCCCGACGCCAGCCTTGTCGAGCAGGGGCTGCGCGCCGTCGCTGGCGCCGATCGCCTTCAGGTGCGCGAAGGCGTTCATCGCGAACTCGACCGCCGCACCCTCCTTGAGCAACGCCTGACAGCCCTCGTCCGACAGGATGATCGCGACCGCGTCGAAGATTTGGCTCGGCGAACCGGCGAGCTGGCCATCGGCCTTGCGGATCTTGCCATCCGACAGCGTTGCGCCACCAATCTTGGGCGCGATTATTACGGCCTTGCCCTTCGCCCTTGTTACGGTCGCGACAACAGCGTCGAGTTGACCCGCGTCGGTGCCGTCAGCGATCAGGATACCGACCGCGCGTCCCTCCAGCGTATCCTTCATGTTCTTGTGGATCGAGAGCGCATCGGACGATGCCATGTCGACCGGCTCCCGCGCCGCCTTGGCCTTCGTCGGCAGCTCGATCCCGAGCCCCTCCGCAACGCGCCTAGCGAGGTCCTCATCGACGTTGCGCAGGTTCGCGACCATGCGCCGTGGCACGTCTAGCAGGCCGACCTTCGATAACTCGAAAACGAACGACGAAGCGATGTGTGCCTGCTCGTGCTCGTCCTGCGAGCGGTAGAACAGCCGCGCCTGGCTGTAGTGGTCTGCGAAGCTCTCCGAGCGCGCGCGCTGCTTGTCGCCGGTCTCATCCGGGCCGGAGGTGAGGTTGGCCGTCGCAAAGCCGCTCGGCGTCTCTCGGGGACCACCGTCCTCGCCATGCTCGGCAAGGCTGTTAGGCTCATAGTTCGCGCGGCCCTTGGGCACTAGCGTCTGCATCTTCCCGTCGCGCTGCATGTTGGCGAACGGGCAGCGCGGCGCATTGATCGGGATTTGGTGGAAGTTGGTCGTACCCAACCGCGAGTTCTGGGTGTCCATGTAGCTGAACAGCCGGCCCTGCAGCAGCGGATCGTTCGAGAAGTCGATACCCGGTGGGATGTTACTCGGCAGGAAGGCCACCTGCTCAGTCTCGGCGAAGAAGTTATCGACGTTCCGATTCAGGGTCAGCGTGCCGATCAGCCGGACCGGCACGTCCGCCTCTGGGATCAACTTGGTCGCGTCGAGCACATCATAGGGCTGCGCATCCGCGAAGGCCTGGTCGAAGACCTGGATGCCAAGGTCCCACTGCGGAAAAACGCCAGTGTCGATCGCCTCGAATAGGTCGCGGCGCTGATAGTCATTGTCGGCGGCTTGAAGCTTCAGTGCCTCGTCCCAGATCGTCGATTGCAGCCCAAGCCGCGGTTTCCAATGGAACTTGACGAAGCTCGCCTTGCCGGACGTGTTGACCAGCTTAAATGTGTGGACGCCAAACCCTTCCATCATCCGGAACGAGCGCGGCAGCGTCCGGTCAGACATCGCCCACATCAGCATGTGGGTGGTCTCGGGCATAAGCGACGCCCAGTCCCAAAAAGTGTCGTGCGCGCTGCCAGCCTGCGGATAGGCGCGGTCGGCCTCCATTTTCACAGCGTGGACGAGGTCGGGGAACTTGATGGCGTCCTGGATGAAGAAGACCGGGATGTTGTTGCCAACGAGGTCCCAGTTTCCCTCGCGCGTGTAGAACTTCACCGCAAAGCCGCGCACGTCACGTGGTGTGTCAACCGAGCCCGCCCCGCCAGCGACGGTGGAGAAGCGCACGAACACCTCGGTCTTCTCGCCCTTGGTAAACACCGCTGCCTTGGACAGATCCGAGATGTCGTCCGTCGCCTCGAACACGCCATGCGCGCCAGAGCCGCGGGCGTGCACGATTCGCTCCGGAATGCGCTCGTGGTCAAAGTGGAAGATCTTTTCCCGAAGCACGAAATCCTCAAGTAGCGTGGGCCCGCGCGCGCCGCTCTTGAGGCTGTTTTGGTTGTCGCTGATCGGCACGCCGTGGTTGGTCGTCATCGCGTCGGATCCGCCACTCGCCACTTGGTGGGTTTCGCCACCTTTGCCGATGCCTACGTCACGCTTGCTCATCCTCGCTCCTTCAATCGACCGGTTCACATCAGCCACGCCACATAGCTACACGAATTTACGCATCAAGTTCGGGTAGCTGCAAAGGCAGCACTATCTTAAGTCCCTTCCCCCCGAAAACGATCCGTTCTGCTTGGCGCGCTCCTCGTACATCCCAACCATCATTCGGATCGCAGCGACCGCCAACCGTCATAGCCGGCTTCCAGGTTATTCCTTCGACAAGGTGTAGTGACAGGCTCTGGGCGATACCTTCCTTGCAGCACGACTTTGCGATGCTGTCCTCACCGCGAAAGTGAGTTTCACAAACGAAGTCTGGAACACTGACGGCTCTTCGGACTTGAAAAGTTGAGCGAGAGAGAGGAGGTTCAGGATGCCGTTATTCCACTTTAATGCTAGAATAGGCGATAAGCTGCTGGCGGATGATGAAGGCGAGCAACTTCCGGACCGAGAATCTGCCCGGAGCGTTGCAGAGTCCTCCGCACGGGAGGCTTTGCTCGAGGCCGTAAAGTTTGGCGGAAGACGATATCCAGGTTACCGACGCTGAGGGAAAAGTAATCGTCACCGTTGATGTCGACGAGGTCATTAAGCGGGAATGATTTGGCGCTTACGGGTTGTCTGCCATCAGGAACCGCCGGTGCCTCGTTGTTATTTTGATGTGCGAGAGAGAGTCTCAACCGGCCAACGGGTCGTTCTTCTAAATAATAGATAAATAATAGATGAGATGTGGGCTCGCCGCCCTCGTACTTGGCGACAAAGGATTGGGGACGCTTCAGCCGGCGCGCCCGCTCGTGTTGGGTCAGGCCGGCTTGTTTGCGGGCAGCCACCATCAGGGCGCAGAAGGCGGCCTGATCTGAGGAGTGGACGGTTTTGCCGATCCCGCAGGCGGAAATGGTCATCGCCCGGGCAAGCTGATCCCGAGACGGGATTATCCCAAAAAGGATAGTACTAACTCTGACCTGCTGTTCTGATGGGGCTACCTCGCTTTGGAGTGGATACAGGCGCGCCGCGAAGCAATTGCTGTGGCCATGTTCACACGAGCCACGGAGGTACATATGCAGCTCAATCAACGCATCTGGCGCTATCGACCTAAAATGAAGCTCCAGCCAAAGCGCGCCTCCGGGATGGAGCGCAGGCTGTCGCAAGTGTGAGCGAAACCACAAATCATCGCTCGTTCTTGCGTCGAGTGCATTTCCGTGATGAAAATTAGGTTCGGGTATGGAGGATGTTCACCATGCTTTCGAAGCTAGTTAACGTTGCCGCGGGCGCCGCCACCTGTTTTGTGGCTGCATGGCCGATCAATGCAACTGCAGATATCTTTATTACGACTGCCAGCATCAGGCGAGGAGATTTGACGATTGAGGGTCGGATCCGGCGTACGGACGACTCAACCGTCGAAATCAAGATTAATCCAACCAGGACGGTGAAAGTTAAGAGTACGGCTACCGGTGGGTTCAGATGGACCGGCCAGGAGTTTCCTGCAACCTGCGTCGTCAAGGTCACCTCCGGATCCCACAGCCGTGACGTGGTGATACAAAACTGCGGACCTGCCGGGCCCCCAGGACCACCCGGGCCGCCAGGACCACCCGGAGCATCCGAGCCAAAACGGGACTAATTGTTCAGTCCCGAGCTGGGTAAGCTGAATCAAGCAGTCCCGGTTTGCCTGGGCGATCCACAAGACGATGAAGCGGCGATGCGGTCGTTGGCGACAGCTGTCTTCATGCGCCGCTCGATCAGCCTGTGGTGTATCGTGAGACTGGCCGATGCTCTCAGCAATGAGCGCGGCAGGTCGCGTCGTAACGTTTACGGGGTTATTGCCGCATAAGAGGCAGAGGTGGATCGGTTAATTTCGAGAAGCTGCCGCTTGTGCAAGTTGAGTCAAAGGCGGCGCGCGGTCTCCGAGGCGTTAGCTATTGCAACCCATGACGAAAAGCGCTGATGGCGAAGCAGCCCATTTATCTCACCATACGTAAACGGACGGACATGATTCCCCGCTTGTCATTTTTCTACCCTGCGAGGTACGCTACCTGAATGCTTTGAGATTGGAGACGTTCGGTTCTACTGCTTGGAGGAATTGCTATGGCTGAATTCCTGGTAGTCGGTTTTGATAAGGAAGATGATGCCGATCGGGTTCTAACTGAGCTAAACCGTTTGCAAAGCGAATACCTGATCGATCTGGAAGATGCTGTCATCGCCATTCGCGACCCCGAGGGCAAGGTCAGGATCAAGCAAAGCGTCAGCCTGACGAGCTATGGCGCGGCCACGGGCGGGTTGCGCGGCGCGATGTGGGGCACCCTGATCGGCCTTCTATTTCTCAATCCACTGGCTGGCTTTGCGCTCGGCGGAGCCGTTGGCGCTGGCTCCGGCGCGCTGGCCGGCAATATGATCGATTACGGAATCAATGACGATCTCATCAAATCGATCGGCGAGACGCTCAAACCGGGCACCTCCGCGCTCTTTCTACTGATCCGTAAAGCTCAGCCAGAAAAAATTCTCGCTCGGCTGTCGGACTTCAAGGGTCACGTGATCCGCTCCTCGTTGTCGTCAGAGCAGGAAGAGAAGTTAAAAGATGCCCTGTCGAATGCTGCTCAGCCTGTAGCGTGACTTCATCTTAGCCGTCGAGATCATTTGGATTCCCAACGTTGCGCCGGTTCGATGACGAATACCATCTCAGGATCGACATCACCAAATCTGTCATCACAAGCACGGAATCCGGTCAGAGTAATAGCAGGCGGCGTCGCCGGGCTGAGCGTCGCAGACAGTTCCTTCATGAGGCATCGTTGATGCCGAAGTCCGTCAACGCGCCGGACGCGGCGCCGATGATCGGGTTGAGGAGGAGCACGCCGACGAGCTGGTTGAGCTTATGTCGCCGGAATCGGTTTTGACGGCGATGACGGCGTCATCGCTGGAGATCAGATACTCCTTCTGCAATTGATGGGCCGTTGACGCACGTCCTTGGCCTCCGATGGATAAACGATCGCCACTAGGTCGGACAGGGAAGTCCCTTGGACATTTAAATCGATCCCTGTCGGCCGAAAACGATGCCGCGCGGGCGCGATGGCCGACCCTAGCACTACTTTGGCAGATTTTGCTGAAGGCGGCCTGCGAGCAGCATTTCACAGTGCGTGCATCGTAACGGTGGAGGCCGCACGAATAGGTCG
>NZ_JAVDPZ010000063.1:0-10139 GCF_031453995.1 Nitrobacter vulgaris
TCGACCTATTCGTGCGGCCTCCACCGTTACGATGCACGCACTGTGAAATGCTGCTCGCAGGCCGCCTTCAGCAAAATCTGCCAAAGTAGTGCTAGCTACCCGCCAAACAATCTATCGCATCGGCGCGCCCACGTAGGTCCGGGATGGCTTGTAAGGCGCCTGCCCCCTGCTCACTCTGGCATCCGTTTGCTTCCGATATGCTTCCGGTAGCCACAACCGGCTTTACGAATATTCTTTAGCGGAAATTTCGCTGTTTATATTCAATGTGATAGGTGGTGGCGGACGCAGTCAGATGCGAACGGGTCTCCGCGGTTAGTATTCCAAAGTTACCCCGAAATTCCCTGCAAACTCACTTTTCTCAGCGAAAACCGGCGAATTCCTCTCATAAAAGATAGTTGATCCAAGGAATTAACCGCGAATTCCCTGCCTTCATTTAGCAGGGAATTTTCGGTGCGATGCAGGGAATTAATTGGTCTTAGGCAGTGATTAAAAGCGCGCGCCACAGAGCGCGCAACCTGTGTTTGCCGAAATCCCATCCGTTGATGATGTGACGGAATCGCCTGAGCTGGGGGAATGGTCGGGCTGCTCTGTTTCGTTCCGGCCGTCTGGCCTCGCCATTCAAGTCAAAGTTGCGGCTTGAAGCTGAGAACGCGGTGCTTCGACATCAGTTGATCGTCTTGAGGCGGCTGCATGGTCACGTCCGGCTCACGAACCATAATCGCTGGTTCTTTATCCAACTGTATCGCTGGTTTCCGTCGGTCTTGCAGGTTCTCAAGATTATCCGGCCTGAGACGCTGGTGCGTTGGCATCGGGCTGGCTTTCGCCGTGGCGGAGGTGTCGCCCTCGGCAGCACCGGTAATGTAGGCGCTCCGCCGCGTTCGCAGACGGCCGCCAAACAGCTGTGCATTTTCATCGAAACTCTGGGCGACAGGCAGAAGTCTGCGGCTGGGGCGTGAGGGCTGACCTCCTCCGATTACATCTTAACCAAACATTAAACATACGTTTGCGGGCGCGAAATGACGCGCCTAGCGTACGGCCAAGGGCTGTCAAACAAAGAATTGGAGCGTGCCATGACCTACAGGAAGCTTGGAGCGCTTGCTACCGTCGGCGCGATCGCGCTGGCGTTTGCGACCAATGAAGCGATCGCGCAAGCGGGCGGCGCTGGTGTCGTAGCAGCGCCGCAGGCGGGAGCCACGGTGCGGGGAGCGCATGCGTTCAATAGGGGCGTCGGCGGCTATTTCTGGCCCGGCTATGGCTATGATTATGGCGCTTACGTACCCGCTGCGAGCCCGATCACGGCGCCGTTCGCCGGACCGGCCGAGGTCCGTTACACTACCACTTTCGACGTGCCCTGGAACTGGGCGCATCGCTTTCCTGCAAATGTGATACCGTCGGATCGGCCCTACGTACCCGGCTGCGGCGAGGAGAGCGTCGCCGTCGGCGGCGGCAAGACGGTCAACGTCATGCGCTGCTACTGAGGCGTAAGCGGCGTTTTCAGGCCACGGCTCGGAAGTCTTGCGTTCGGTATGCAGACGGCAGCAGCCGATCGATGTCACGGTTGGGATGACCGTTGATGAAGGCATTGTCACGTTGTTGAGCTTACCGGCGCTGATCTGCGCCCATAAGTGCCGATCATGAGCAAACTCAGCTACGCCGGATATCGCTTCCCACCCGTGATTATTCAGCAGGCGTCTGGCTCTATGCCCGGTTTACCCTCAGCTTCCGGGATGGAGGACCTGTTGGCGGAGCGCGGAATCATGGCGTCCTATGAGACGGTGCGCCGCTGGGTGAGATAATTCGGACTGACGATCGCAGCTGACCTTCGGCGCCGCCGGTCCAAGCCTCATTCGTCTTGGCATCTCGATGAGGTCTTTATCAGGATCGATGGCCTGTTGGTCTATCTATGGCGCGCCGTCGATGCCAAAGGCGAAGTCCTTGACGTGGTGTCCAGGCAAGCGGGACAAGCGGGCGGCACTGAAATTGCTGCGGAAACTGCTCAAGAAAATGGCCTCTGTTCCGGACAAGTTTGTGACCGACGATCTTCGATCCTACGGCGCGGCCGCCCGTGAGCTTGGGCTGTCTCGTCGCCATAAGCGCGGGCGATGGCGCAATAACCGAGCGGAGAACTCGCATCAACCGACCCGACGACGGGAGCGCAAGATGCAGGGGTTCAAGAGTGCGGGATCAGCCCAACGATTTCTGTCCGTCCACGCCGCCACCTACAACACCGTCAACGTCCAGCGTCACCTCATCTCAGCGAAGACGCGCCGGGCATTCCGAGCCTTGGCCATGCAGACGTGGCGAGAGGTGACTGCTTCGGGGTGATCGCGATTGAATGCTGGATTTGTCGCACCTATCCATCCGCTAACGTGACAAAGCCGGCCAACACTCTCCCCAAAATATTAGCGCTTGACGGGAACCTGGTCCGGGCGTAACGAGCCGTCGATCGCGTGCCCCTTGTGAGGGCCGCTGTTGCTGTCTTGTGTGTTCACACCGGCATCAGCCAGACGACACAGTCGTCTCGCGAACGAAGCAGAAAAGGAAAGACTGATGAAGCGTGTTCAATCACGCTCGGAGTCCGCCTTTTCTGTTTTCGAAAAGGCTACTCCGAGCAAGACGAGGAGTAGCAGATGTCTAAGACCTTCGAGCCTGATCCGCCGGACGCTGACAAGGAGTCGGGAAGTCGCGTAACCTCCGTTGGGGAGGACGTGGCCGACGAGGACAAGGTTGGATATCGCCGACCGCCGAAATCCTCTCGATTCAAGAAAGGGCAAAGCGGTAACCCGCTCGGCTCCTCGCGCAAAGCTCGAATGCGGCAATGTCAGCAGACCCTTCCGCTTGTTGATCTCGTTCTCGAGAACTCACAAGGCCTTGTTCCCATCCGCGAGGGCGATCGAAGATCCACCATCAGCATGAAAGAGGCACTTATACGGAGGGAAGCTGCGCTAGCAATCCAAGGGAATCGTCTAGCGCTAAAGGCTGCTCTGGACAGAATTGACAAAGCGGAAAAAAACAAGCTCGCCGAAGTTCTCGATTACTACACGACGTACCGTGACTATAAAGAACAATATCCGGCGAGGGCCAAGGCTTGCCGTGATCGCGGCCGCCCCCCTCCTCTGCCTCATCCCGACGACCTGCACTTCAACGATGATACTTGCAAACTAGAGATCACAGGTCCGATAAACTATGAGCAGCTCGACAAGCTTAAGAAAATACTTGAAGCCAGAGAGATCTTAATATCGAAGCTCGAGGGACTACGGGAAGACGCTGATGAGTGCGCCCGCGAGGGCTTTCCTTACTCTTCCAAGGACCGGGAAATCTTTTCCGTTCTAGAGAATTACATCAGATTCTTTGACAGCCTACTCGAAAAACGCAACTGGTTGCCCCGAGTTGCAGGTGGAAAGAAGACATAGGCGCTAGCACTTGTATTGGGGCGTTCTTCTGAGCCTCCGCCGATTCAGCATGATCGTACTTGAGGAGCGATGATGGACGGGAAGCAAGGAGCTTCATCAGACGATAGCGCCGCCATTGATCTTGAATCGACTAAGCAGTGCGAGAATGCGCCGGCATCGATATCGAGGGTGAATGCAAGTCATCCCGAGACGAGTGGTGAGAAGCAGACCGACAGCATTTACGATCACTTTGACACCAAGAGCTTTCGCTTTTGGGAGCGAGCGATTGCCAGGGGACGATTTCCTACATCGCCTGAGCTCGCTGACCTCTTGGAGGCAAATTCTGGAGACGCAATTCCATCCTGGCTTACCCCGATCCTCATCCTGGGTCTTCGAAGCAGGCTGAAGCAGTCTGGGGGCCGTCCTCCTGCTACCGTGCTGCAGAGCATGCATTTGCAGCTGGCTGTTGCGATGTATCCTCGTTACCTTTCATGGTTAAAGGCGCGCGAGAAACGTTGGGGTCTCACCGGATGGCCTTTAATTCGCGAAAGCGAGTGGTGGGTTGGACCACCCCATGAGCGTGCTGCAAAGATGCTCACCGCGCGTTGGCTTCCGCACATGGATTGGCGGTCATTTTTGAACCGTGTCCATTCATAAAAAATACGCCATCTTTTTGTGAATGAATCCTGCTTGTTTCAAACTTAAGCAAGTCTCCGAATGGAAATGGAGACTCAAGGTGGACGCAACTAGCAAAATCGAAACGCGCCATTCAATCATTTATCAGGACATCGCAGCCCTCAATCCGCGCAAGAGCAATCCCCGAACCCATTCCAAGAAGCAAATCGAACAGATCGCGCGAGCAATCACGCAGTTCGGATTTACAAACCCGGTTCTGGTCGATGATGCGAACGGCATTATCGCTGGGCATGGCCGCGTCGCAGCAGCCAAACTGGTAGGCCTGAGCCAGGTTCCGACGGTGCGCCTATCGGGGATGAGCGAAGCTCAAATCCGGGCCTATGTGATCGCCGATAACAAGCTTGCGGAAAATGCCGGTTGGGATCGCAACCTGCTTGGGCTGGAGTTTCAATATTTGGGCAGCCTCGACATCGATTTCGATGTCAGTTTAACGGGGTTCGAGCTGCCGGAAATTGATCTTTTGATCGGCGAACTCGACATCGCTAACAGCAACGAGCCTGCTGATACGGACATTCCGCTTCCCTCAGGTCCCGCTGTGACGCGGCTCGGGGATATCTGGCAAATCGGCAGCCACCGCCTGATCTGTGGCGATTCCACCGAGCGGGAGACGTATCAGCGATTGTTGGGCGAAGTCCGCGCGCAGCTAGTCTTCACCGATCCGCCCTATAACGTTCCGATCGCGGGTCACGTTGGAGGTTTGGGCAGCGTGCAGCACCGGGAATTCGCAATGGCCTCGGGCGAGATGTCACAATCGGAGTTCACGGCTTTCCTGACATCTGTTTTTACAAACCTTGCGGAATTTTCCGTCGATGGTTCGATTCACTTTCAATGCATGGATTGGCGCCATGTCGACGAAATCCTGCAAGCCGGCCGGAACGCCTATCATGAACTCAAAAATATCTGTGTCTGGGCCAAAAACAATGGCGGCATGGGATCGCTCTATCGTTCTCAGCATGAACTCGTGTTCGTTTTCAAATCAGGGACTAACCCTCACATCAACAATGTTGAACTCGGCAAGCACGGCCGTTACCGCACCAATATTTGGAACTATCCTGGCGTGAACAGCTTCGGTAACGATCGTTCCGACCTTGCCCTTCATCCAACGGTCAAACCGGTCGCGCTGGTGGCGGACGCCATCCGGGATTGTTCGCATCGAAAAGGCATTGTCCTCGATGCTTTTGCCGGTTCCGGCACAACATTGATCGCAGCCGAGCGGACGGGTCGCCGCGGCTACGGTATCGAAATCGACCCGCTCTATTGCGACGTCATTATCCGCAGGCTGCGCACAGTACGTCGCCTTGAAGCCACCCTCGAAGGTGCAGGCAAGCCATTTCAAGAAATCGAGGCCGAACGCACTGAACCGAGCTGACTTAAAATTTGGAGAGCCGCGGATCCCGATTATAAGCGGTCAATGCATACGATCGACCAGCGACCAAATTTGACATTAAGCGTCTGCTATTCGTTCCTTGTGCCCAAACGCTTATCGATGCTCCTTTAGGGCCGAGGCACCACCGCCTCGGGCGACATGCCACACCGCCGTGTCCGGCGTCCGCGCTGATGGGAACAAAGCGGCTTAACTGCGAACTTCTGGTTCATCGTAGCCTTTCAAATGATCGAAGATGAGACAGAAATCCGGGGCAAGGAAGGCGCCAGCGAAGCAGGTCATCAGGACATCCGCCGTACGACGCGCAAACAGTACTCGGCTGAAGGAAGGCCTACACGCTGAGGCGTCGATGGCCGCGCTGTACCGCCGCGAAGGCATCGCTGAGAGCCTGTATTACAACTGGTCGAAGGAATTCCTCGAAGCCGCCAAGAAGCGGCTTGCCGGCGATAGGGCGCGGACGGCCACCGGCGACGAGGTGAAAGTGAGAGCTTAGCATGATAGAATCACGCTAACGAAAGGGAGATGAGATGCCGGACGACGATATGAAAGCTGAGCTCGATCGTCTCCGCAAGGAGAACGATGCTCTGAAGAAGGAGCTTCAGAGGGCACCCGCATGAAGGTGAGTGACAAAGGTGGCCTCTCCGTTTATGGGATGGGACGTTTTCCAGTGACTCTGTATAAAGAGCAATGGTTGAAGCTTCTGAACATGTCCGATGAGATCCGCGCTTTTATTGCCGAAAATGAAGCGCGACTGAAGGCGAAGGATTAGGCCCGCCTCAAAGCTGGGGCTTGAGCGCGACTGCCACGGAACAATCAGTTGTCATTCGATAAACAGTTCCGAGAAACGGGATTTGTTGTATGAGTGAGAATGCTGACCTGGAGAACGTGCGTCGATATCGCACCATCGCTTCGCTCTATGTCAGACCGCAGCATTCCGTCCTGCGCAAAGATGGACGCTCCTGGCACAAGCCTATGAATACGAGCGTCTCGCGATGACAGAGCTCGAAGCTCACTCCATCGGGTATGACAGCGCATCGTGGAACGTGGCTGCCACTGCGTGAGCGCGGTTGACGGTACTAAGAGCAGATCCAGGAAGTACTTGAGTCCGGGAGTCGGTTGTGATTCCGGGGCGAATTAAATCCAGGCCGAGCGCTTAGGACCTGGCTGACCTCAAAATTGGAGTGCTGGCTTTCAATTTATCGCGGTTAATGCATTCGCTCAATCAGCCACCGAAACAGCCCAGCTTCTAATTGCGGCGTCAGCTACCCGCTCAGCCGTCCAAAGATGCAAATCGACGGAGTCGGTCATCCCGAGGATCTTCGGCGCGCTGTGACAGATAAAGAAACAGCGATCGAACTGCCGTCATTATGAAACCGCCGGACATAGTCATCGAGTTCGGCCTGTGTTGACCGGCTTTTGACCTGAACCCAGGCAATTTCGTTTGTGATCGGTTGCGTCAAGACCATATCCACATCGGCCTGATTCCCGCCCACTGCGCTTTGCCGTTGCCACCCTCCCCGGGCAAAGATCAAATCGATCAGGGCCTCGAAATCGCGGCAGTCGAGCTGGCAGATCATTTGCGATGCCAGATTTCGTTGATCCTTGATCAGAGCCACCGCCTTGGTCCTGAGAGACATCGGCGAAAAGCCCACCAAAAACGACCTCGAGCGCAGGTGCCCTCCCGCTGCAACTTGTAGCCGAAACACCTACCATGGGTGATAATCTTGCGGCCGTGTCACGCTGCCCGTCTCGAGTATCGTGATTGGCGTCTACCTTGCGCTAGAAGACTGCGGAGTGGCTCGCAGCGCCCTGGATAAGCAAAAAAGTTTGCCGTGAAAGCATGTGGCGCAGCAAGATCGACAGTCAGCCGGATGCTTGGTTACAACGGCCATGGGACAATATTTGGACGCTCAAACTTGCAAATGACGGACGAGACTTGGAGCCCGGATACAGGCTCGCTCAGAAAATAACCTTGCACTTCATCGCAGCCTTCAGCGGCAGCCTGATTAAACTGGGCTATGTTCTCTATGCCTTCGGCCGTGATTTGCATGCCGAGGCTTTTTCCAAGGCTTACGATGGCGCGAACGATCAGCTTTGATCCCGCTGTCGATGTCAGGTCATGTACAAACGATTTATCAATTTTGATCTTGTCGAAGGGAAAGCTCTGCAGGTAGCTCAAAGAGGAATATCCCGTCCCGAAATCGTCAATTGCGATCCGCAAGCCCAGCGCGCGGAGCTTGTGCAGGGTCGCTATGGTTTCCGTGCTATTCGCAAGAAGCACCGACTCGGTGATTTCAAGCTCCAAGCGTCCGGCCGGGAGCCGCGAGTGCATCAGCGCCGATGAGAAAGCCTCAATGAGGCGCGGGCTACGAAATTGGACGGAAGAGACGTTCACCGAGACCTTGATGTCGTCTGGCCACGATGCTGCTTGTTGGCAAGCCTGATCAATCACCCATTCGCCAAGTTGAATGATTATACCAATTTCTTCGGCCACAGCGATGAATTTCTCGGGATGGACCAGGCCGAGTTGCGGGTGACGCCACCGCAGCAGAGCTTCGAACCGGCAAATTTTTTCAAGCTTGAGATTATAGATCGGTTGATAAACCAGCTCAAACTGGCCATTCGTCATCGCGTCCCGAAGATCGAGTTCGAGAGCGCGGCGCTTCTGTAGACTGTCCTCCATCTCAGTTTCAAAGAACCGCCAGACGCCGCTACCTTCAGCTTTGGCACGATACAACGCCAAGTCTGCACTCTTCAGGAGCTTTTCGCCATTTGCGCCATGGAAAGGAGCCAGCGAGATGCCGATACTACAGCCGATAACGACCCTTTGTCCGTTGAATTCATAAGGCTGTCCGACGCATTCAACGATACGCTGTGCAAGCCGCTCCACATCGTTAGAGTCTCGCGTGCCTGCTTGGATGATGGCAAACTCATCGCCGCCCAAACGAGCGACGGTATCGATCTCGCGGACGCAGGCGAGCAGCCTGTCGGCGACTGCACAAAGTAGCTCGTCGCCGATCGGATGTCCGAGTGTGTCGTTGACCTGTTTAAAATTGTCGAGGTCCAGACACAGGACGCTGAATCCAGCTCCGCGTCCAGCTTGGGCAATAGCTTGTTCGATACGTTCCGCCAGCAGCAGACGATTCGGCAAGTGGGTGAGGGCATCGTGACGGGCCAGAAAAGCGATCTGAGTCTCCGCCCGCTGCTGCTCGGTGACGTCTTCGCAAGTTTCCAGCCATCCACCATCGGAGGTCGAACGGCGGTCGATACGAATAGTGCGGCCATCGTCTAATTTCTGAAAATGGCTGCCGATTTCCGAGCGCGATATGGAGGTCTCTACAAGTTCATCGAAGGTCTGACCCGCGTGGGTTCCGGCCATGATGCTCAGTTTGACAACAGCGTCGAACTGCATGCCAGCGCGGACATGGCCGGGAGGAATGCGGAAAATCTCGCAGAAACGACGGTTGACGACTTGCAGGCAACCATCATTGTCATACAGACACAAACCCTGCGACATGTTGTCGAGAGCGGCATCGAGTCTTCGGTTGGTCTCGTAGAGTTGCTCTTCCTGACTCTTTAAAGCTGTGATGTCGCTGAAAACTACGATCTCGCCGCCTTCCTGAGTCTTGCTACGACTGACGCGCAGCCACCGACCGTCCGGTAAACACGCTTCGCCTGTGAGGTCGTCGTTCGCGAGGAGAGCTGGGCCAGTTGAGGGAAACGCAATCTTGAATGTGTCTAGCGAGTCGAACCGGAGAAGCTCCGGTGCACTGGCAAGAAATTCGCTTGAGCGGGAGTTGGCCAGCGCGATCTTTCCGTCAGGATGAAGGAGAACGACGCCTTCGCGGGAATTTTCAAGCGCATCGGTCAAACGCGCTTGTGCGGACCTCCGCTGAGCGATTTCACGCCCGACCATATCTTTAATATTATTTCGCATCACGCTCATCGCGGCGATTAACGTGCCGAGTTCGTCGGCTCCTCCCCTGGGAATGTTAACGTCGAGCTCGCCCGCCGCGATACTTCGTGCGGCTTTGGAGGCAACAGCAACCTGCCCAATAATACGGCGGCTCAATAGCCAAGTGACGAATCCGGAGAGCAGAAGCGCGATGGCGATAGCGCCGAGATTGAAATGCAAGTCACGATCAATCGCGGACAGAGCTCGTTGCCGGAACAAAAAGCCGTCGCCAGCAGTGTGGTTGATCAAAAGGTCAATCTGCTGGTCAACGGTCTTTGCGTAGCCATCCAGCCGGTCGACAAAGGCGGCGCGGCTATTCACATCAAGGTCTTTGCCGCCGCTATCGTATAGGCTGGCCCAGTCGCTGGCGGCTTTTCGCACCTTTGTGACTGCGTCGGTCGCGCCGGGGGACTGAGATCGTTCGGCGGCGACATTCAGATCGTCGTAAAAAACACTTTCCAGACCGTCAATTTTTCTATCAAGCGAGGTGCGCGCCTGAGGGTCGAGAGTCCCAAGCCGCCGGGAGGCGACTGCGCGCATTTTTGAGAAGTCTGCCGCCGCTGCCCGTGCGTAGTTGATCGACATAAGAGATTCGTCGAATGTTTTGGCAACAAGATCGCCAGCGTGCTTGATGCTTTGCATGGCGTAGAATCCGAGAGCCGCCGTGATGGCACTCATTAACAGATAGCAAACCAGGATCTGTGTTCGGATT
>NZ_JAVDPZ010000064.1:0-9390 GCF_031453995.1 Nitrobacter vulgaris
CGGCTTCGCTGCTTGCGTGTCCACATCCCAAGTGTGAATCATATTCGCTGCGATACCGGAATCCCCGCCTAGCCCAATTTTCAAACAGGCTCTCACGGGAGAAGATTTCGTTCTGGCAATCATCAGTGATGGAGCTTACAGCAAAAGCATTGTTGGCCGTTAAGCTATAGGTTTGGTTTTCTCGTACCCATTACTGTTTTCGATTTAGCAAAACTTCGGAATGGCGCGTAATGCGTTCAGCCCGTGCGCTCCGGAATTTATGATCTAGTTGTTCAGGAGTTTGCTTAGTCCGACCATTGGGCGTGGTTCGGCTTCGAACCGGTGATAGCTCTGCAAGGGTCGACGGAAGGGGGCTTAAGCGTCATGTCGTCCAACGACGGTCCGGGCGACCGAAGTGCACCTCGGTTCGCAGAGTCATAACGACAATTGTCCCGCCCTTCTTTTCCGGTTAGGACACAAGGGAATTCGTGGGAAATTAAGGGAAGTTTGCCGTTTGTGGGCTTGCAAAGCCCCAAGAAATTAGCATTGGGCTGTCCGGCTATTGACCGCGCGATTTTATTTTAGGCAATCCTGGAGGCTGTGTGGGCCGTTAAAGGGGATTCAGGCGGCAGGATACCCCCGTCGCCGAATAGCCCGTTCACATTGGGCCCTTTGGCCATTAAATGCCCGAACTTACGTATAAGCAGGCAAGATAACTTTGCAGTCGATGCCGGTAGGTGGCCGGAGCGGCCGGGTATCTATCGAAACCCCCTGTTGCATAGCGCGGACTATCAACGAAGGGACAGCGTGATGTTGAATTTCCGATAATCCGAGAAATTATCATGGAGCGTGACGGTGGACCTGTCCTGTTCCTCCGTACTGACAACGGCGCCGTGGATGGTGTATTCAAATCGATCGCTATGTTGATGCCAGACACTTCAGCCCGCCAGATTGCGGAGTTCATTTGTCCGCGGCTCCGTCTGATATAAACGGCGCAATCGTAAAGCGCCGAGTCTTTACTGAATTCCAAGTCAAATCGCTAAACAATTCCGAACACCTTTCCTTTAGTTGGAAGTTTTCTCGCTGAATGTGAGATTCCGATCTCAATGGTCGTCAGTGATGGGGTTGCGCGCTTCGTTCAACGCGTTTCGAACCCGGTGTCGTTTGGAAGGTGAAAGTTCTACGGATCGAACAAAAGATCTCTTCCAGTGCTAAATTGAACGTAAAACCAAAATCTACTACTAAAGTAGAGCTGATTTAGTGCTGGCCCGTCGGTTCTTGAACATGTGTTGGTTTAGGCGAACTTTACAACCCTCCGATGCTAGGTCGCGCGGATCGCGACCGTGATACGCCGGCAGTCAAGCGGATCACGAGGATATCGCCCGCGAACCACGCCGGCCTGAGGTGGGCTCTCGCGGGCGGCAAAGGCAAGCTCGACGATACGGCCCTCGGCGATTTGCGATCAGCGTCGAGCAGGTTCTCCACTTCATGGGGCCGAAGAAGAAAAAGAGCGCTGAGCGACGGCCGAAAAGCGGGCCTTCCGCTATGCCGCCTTAGGCTTTTTGGTCGATGTCGGATAGCCGAAGGCGAGGAAGAAGTGTGAAACTCGGATGGTGCCATGAGTTGGCGCCAGGGCGGCATCGCGTTCATGCTCCGTGTCGAAGTCCGCCGTTCCGAACAGGATCGACGGCCTCGCGATCGGATTGCCCGCTGACGTCGGCTTGAGGCGCAGCACCGTGCCGAGCGCGCTGTCTTCGAGCGCCTTGCGGATCGCCGGCACGACATCGTCTTCGGGATCGAGCAGCACGCCGACCATCGCGGCCACCGCCTGGCGGCGGCTATAGATGCCGGTGACGAAGCGGCCCAAGCGCTTGAACTCGAAGACGAGATCGCATGCCCTGCGCGTCGTCGTTCCAGCCGTAGACGATGTCGGTCCTGCGCTCCTCGATCAGCATACCTGTCGCAAGATCAAATTCGCCGATGACGTCTTCGGCGGACCACATGCCGAACAGCCCGTGCTGCCTCGCGGTGTAGTTCTCCACGTAGATCTTCAAGCGCTTCGTAAGCGCAGCCTCGTTGGTCTTGGGGTTGAAATCTGCACGCGGCCGCTCCGCCAGCTGTGTCCAAGCTTCGCGGAGCGTCGGCCTGGTGCTCCAGGAGACCGCGTGTGACGTGCACTGCGCCCTTCAGCTTTCCTCTTCCGCTATTCTTCGCACTCGAGCGCGTCCCCAAAATCACGCTCGGCTAGTCAACGAGCTTCAGGGCGTCCTCTCCCGAGAAGATTTCCACCTCCGGGTAACTTCCCGCCATCAGATCCTTCGCACTCTTTGCTCCATCGGTAACCTCCTAGTTCAGTCTCAAGACTCGCCTTCTAGAGCGTCGAGCGGGATTTTGAGAAAGCGTTTGCCATTGTTTTCTGATTTGGGGAGTCGGCCACCCCGGATGTTCACTTGCAGCGAATGCAGGATCACGAATTAGCGTGAAGGGAATTCAAACTGGCGGCCGTTGTAGCCCCACAGCGAACGAGGGCGCGGAAGAACGCGCCCGCGTTCGGAATGATTATGACGAAGCCTCAGGGCCGCAATTGCTTTTGTGTTGGGTCGCTCAGGCAAATGCCGGGGCAGTCGGCGCCGCCCTTGGCGGGATCGCACGTATCCGACGTATCGTCCACGCACTTTTTGCCGTTCGGGCAGGGAATGCCGGCAATGCCGCCACACGTCTGCTTCGGATGATCGCGCACGCAAATGCCGGAACAGTCGGCGCCGCCCTTGGCCGGATCGCACGTATCCGACGGGTCGTCTACGCACTTCTTGCCATTCGGGCAGGGAATGCCGGCGATGCCGCCGCACGTCTGCTTCGAATAATCGCTCACGCAAATGCCGGGGCAGTCGGCTCCCCCCTTGGCGGGATCGCACGTATCCGAAGGATCGTCCTCGCAGTTCTCGCCTTTCGGGCAGGGAATGTTGGCAATGCCGCCGCACATTTTCTTCGAATAATCTTTGCCGTAAGCCGGGCTTTCCTTGGACGGATAGTCTTTGCGTTCCTTGATCTCTGGCTTGGGTTCGGCGGGAGTGATCTCCACGGCTTCGCGCATCTGGCGCGGCTGTACCGCATTGACGTCCATGGTCTCCACTTCGCCGTCGGTGTGCCTTGCGGAGTAAACGGTGACCACGTCCAGCGGCTCGGGGCTCTTGATCACCACGAAGCCTTCAAGAAACGCAAAATCGATGCACACGCCATTGATTGGGCAGAAATAGCCCGCAATGTCGAAGCAACTTAATTTCATGGCCCCGTCCGGCGCCAGCTCGGCCTGCTTAAAGGGCGAGATGCTGAACGGGCCTGGATCGGAGCCGAAATCCGCGGAGAGCGCGACTTTCGCGGCGATTGTGAGCGGCTTCCTACCGGGATTATGCATGTTGACGATGGTGCGATACGTGCCTTTCGCGAGCGTTCCGTCCTGGTGTGGGAGCATCAACGAGCAAACGACTTTGGCGGCGTATTGATATTCGGTCTTTATAACCTCGGGTTTCGCCTTCTGCGCAAGCGAAGGATCGGCGCCCGCGGGGCCGAGCCAATAAGCTAGTCCCAACACCGCCGACGAGAGTTTAGCAAGGTGCAAATGTTTCATCGCAATTCCCTCATAATTGATTCCAATTTGAAGTCGGACTCGCGAGAAATAGCGATGGACGCTGCCGATGCCGCCAAAGCGGCCAGCGCCCCCACTGCGAAACGTTTTGTCTGGGCCGCGCCAATAGCCATTACGACATCCTTGATTCTTGGGATGGTCGTCCGCCGTCGAGATCGCTGTTCAAACCGATGCCACGTTCCGGCCCGGGTCAATTGATGCAGATCAAGAGATTCTGCTTGCGGGTGTAGGCGTCGCGCGCGCCCGCCGCTCGCGTGCACCTGCAGCCGGTAGCCTTCCTATTTATTTCGTGGAGCCAGTGAAAGCCGCTCGACGCGTTCGCCTTGAGCGTGGCGAGTTGGGGGCGTGATGAAATCCTGGCATTCCCGCAGGCTTCGCTCCTTCGGCCGGGATGCCGGAACCTTAAGAGTAGCCACGAACGCCGATCAAAGAACGTCTCTGTTCCTTTCCGGGCTTAGGACAGTAACGAGCCTGGGGCCGGTCCAAACTTCGACCTCCTGATCATCGAGCAGATGGCTGACCTTCTGAAGCGCCTCCGCATCATCACGGCAGATCATCTTATCGAAGCCGAGGATATACCCATCGTCGTCAAATACGTACGCCCGATATAAATCCATCTGGCACTCCCAAGATTGGGAACCTGCCACGCTGACGAAACCTGGCAGAAACCATTTTGACCTTCTGGCCAACACTTCCCCCGAGCGCCGGTTCCAACCGGACTCCCTCAATATCTTCGCCTTCCGAACAGCGTGTAGCTGCAGTGCGCAAGCCCGGAGGCGACGAACGCCTCGACGATCAGCTGCACGATGCTCGAGACCATGTTGGGTCGACCGGGCGCTGTCATCGCGTTCGTGGCGATGACGCCCGCGAGCGAGGTGAGCGCCAGCATGATGCGCTTGGAAGCCGTGCTTTCCAAGGGAAAAGCCCCTGTACTATACCCATGACCGGAGATGCAGGAGCCGATTTAACTAGCTCGGCAGAAATACGGGCAATGCTAGACTGACAGCCCATTCTCGGTACAGGACAATGCGTAGGGCCGAGCCACACGGATACCTCCACGACACCGGGCACATGAGGCGGAGCGTACTTTGCAAGATTGCAGGGCGCGGGTTCAAGTCCCGCCATTCATGAGCAAGGCACGGGGGATTACATCAAACAAGCCACGGGATGAATGGAGCTCAGTCGGTAGAGCGCTCAGTTCGACGCTGGCGCTGCTGGTGGTCAGCGCTTCCGCTCGAACAATCTTTCAGTCGCCGCCGCCGCATACAAGACCTCTCTAGACCTAGCCAATCGCTAGGAGGGGGAAGGAGCCAAGGACAGCGAACGGAGCAGCGGGAGAAGGAATACGGAGTGGAGGGAGCAACGGGCGGAGCTTTAAAGGCGTCGCAAATTATTTTCCAGAACGACGCTTAGGGTATCAGAGGTAAAAGTGGGCTAGTGCCAAGTCACCTCGAACGCTGAGGGCGGGCTGCTGTCGAACGGCCGTTGACTTCCGAAAAGGTTGTGTAACGATAACACTCGCCCGCCATTTCAGGCGGTAGAGGTGCTGCTATGGCCCGATATATTTTTCTCAAAAGTATGTTAAGTTCGGCGCTGGCCCTGACGACTTTTGCTGCCGAAGCACAGCAGTCTACTTACAGCGTCCAGTGCACTGTCGAGAAGGGCACAGGTCACCTTGAAACGGATCTGCGACGTACCGTCGTCATCACAGATCCGGAAGTGTTTAAAGACGATGCCTTTTCGCTTGAAAGGACGCTCGGCGCAATCCTGACTTCTGCGGTAACGCCGAACTCTCAGGACGCCGCTGCAACTGAGGCTCAAAAGAAGCTGGTCAACACGCAGGCCGAGCGGGTCTCACTGCTTACGAGCATGATCCGAAGCTTCCGCGTGGCAGACCGAATCAATCCCGACAGCAAGGTTGCGATGCCCGCTAAGATTCGCCCCAACGAAGCTGCCCTTGATCCTCTGAAGCTGCTCACACCACAGGACGTAGAAGGCATGCGCCCGGTCGGTTTGTTCAACCGACTCGATCTAGCTCCCGCAAACTTCAAATATTGCGGCGAGCACCGCATCGTTTATGCGAAGGGTGACCCTGTCGAACGGACAAATCGCTTCTTCCTCATCTTTGAAGCAGCGGTCGACAACCCTGACCCACAGAATAGACCTGAGGGCTGTCTCGGGATAGCGCGGTTCTGGGACAGCCTCAAAGGCAAAACCGGACCAGAACTCAAGACAGCGCTCGAGAAATTCTACTATGAGGGCGATACGGACGGCGATGGGACCGCGGACATCCAGCCTGTCATTCATCACCAACATTTCGGTCTTCCGTTCGGACAAGTTCGAGGCAACCTGTTCGTGACAAGCGGCGACATCGGCAACAATCCATGGATGCTGCGTGAGTGGCGCGTCAGTGTCAGCCCTGACGGCAGCGCCGTTTTTGTGCCCGACACAGTGAAGGCCAATCCTCATCCGGCGCTGTATGGAGCGGCCGCAACAAACGAAGCGGAGGGCTTCGGCGACCTCCGGTTCGACTTTCAAGACGACTTTGTACGCATTCATGTGCGCGAACTGATAGAGACTGAACTCAGGGCTCAAAAAGACGGGAAAACACTATCTCCGACGGAGCTATTTGCTAGCGTTGGAGCACGCTTCCCCAATCGATCCAACACGTTCGAGAGCATCTCGCAGGGCGACAACGATGATCCACTGAAGCGAGCGGAAAACACCGGGTTGCCCACTGGCGTGAATTCCGAGCTGAAGAACTTCAGGCTTCCTCAGGGATCCACTTTGACGGCGCAGCACATCTTGGCACGAGCCGGGGCGGTGAGCTGTGGTGGCTGCCACCAGTTCTCGGTTGGCCAGGAGATTGCGCCGAACGTAAAATGGCCAGCGACGGCCCCCGGTGGCTTCACGCATGTGACCGAGAAAAGGGAGCTGTCAGAAGCCTTAGAAAAGCATTTTCTTCCGGCGCGGTGCGAGAACCTTGATAACTTCTTAAATAAGGTTGCCCCGACAACAAAGACGGTCGCTGCCCCGCGGCCCGCCGCTTCAGCGCCCATTCAACCAACTCCTTCATCAACTGCGGGCGCGGTCGCGTCGTCTCGTCAAGGACCGCCAACGGCAGCCGCGAAAGCGCGGCAGGCACTCACGCGCGTCGCTCCGGCCGAGTCGCGCCTTGAGCGGCTTGAAGCGGTTCGTAACCTCGAAGAACAGGTGCAAACGGCTCGGCATCAAGATCGCCAGGAAGCAGGAGCATTTATGACGTATCGGCGCCCGCATTGATGAAGAGCACCTTAGTCTGGCATACCACCTGCATGAGTCTCCCGAAGCTTCGCTGCGGGAGGCACTTTTCGTCAGATTGAAGCAAAGGTAGTGCCGCCTCAGGCGCCTCTCGAAGGGACGGTCCGTCGCGTGATCGCAGACAATCCTATCTTTCCGAAGGAGTCGCTCTGCTGGAACTGGCGCGGGACGTCCAAAGGCTGTTCGCGAAGCAGGAGCCGCGCGAATGCCATGACAACCCACAAGGGACTCTCTAAGGCGGGATATACGACGACTGAATTAGCCTCGCGCGGGCCATTCCACCACCGGTGCTGTGGGCCTGTAGCCAGCTCGGTCTGGAGACCACGCTGTCAGTTAAATGTCGGCCGCGAAGGCGGTTCCATCGAATGACGACTCTCATCAGCCATCGTAAGCCGTTGGCACGCGGGCGAGATTTGTGTCACTTTCAGACGCCTCCACCAGGGTCGTCTAACAGACCAACTAACCCTGCCTCACGCCACGAAGGTCGCTCATGACATATATCTTGGTTCTAATCTCCCTCGTTTTTAGGGGCCAGGAACTTCAAATCATTCCTGGCTATCAGACAAAGGAGCTATGCGAGATCGCGGGAAAACAATTCGGGTCTCGCTGGGAGGATGAGTCACAACAACATTCTCCCCTTTCATTCAAATGTATCGACGGGCCATTCGTCCAAGCTAAAGAGTCAGTTGTTAAACAGCCAGTTGTCCAAGAGCCAGTTGCCCAAGGTAAAGAAGGACGGGGGTTGCAAAAGCCTCAGAGGAAGTGAATGGACCCAAATACCGTGGCGGTTATCGCCGCTGGTAGAATTTAGCGAAAGCGAATTCAATTTGCTCGAGATCAATTTTCCGGAGGCGACTGTCCGAGCGATGGCGGAAGCTGCGTTAATCGCAGCGCGCGATGCACGTCTCCAAGCCACCACCGGTAACGGCACGCAGCACTAAATTCCGACGTGCCATGCTTCGCCTAGCCGCCGTTGGCCCTAGCGCGCGTTCGAGGTCCCGGCGTCAGTTAATTTGAACTTCTGCGTAGGTTGAGCCGGCGCGATGTCTTAAAGGAATTCAGCTTGCTTTGCGCTTCTTGGCTGCCTTCTTTCTGACTGACGTCTTCTTGGCGGGCGCCTTGGCGGCCTTCGGCGCGGATCCAGGCTTCAGGCTTTGACGAAGCGCGTCCATCAAATCAACCACGTTACTGCCCTGGGGTCTTTCAGGGGCGGTGATTCGCAGCCCCTTTTGCTTCTTAGCAAGCAATTCGTTCAAGGCGTTCTCATAGTGATCTTCGAACCGGTCCGGGTCGAAGTGTCCGCTCTTCTGGTCGACGATGTGCTTAGCTAGATCGAGCATGTCGTTGGTGATCTTCACGTCCTTGATGTCATCGAAATAATCAGCCGCCTGTCGCACCTCGTATGGATAGCGCAGCAGCATACCCATGAGGCCTTTGTCGCGTGCTTCCACGGCAATGATGTGCTCGCGGTTTGTCAGCACCACCCGCGCCAGCGCCACTTTGTCGGCCGCCTTAAGGGTGTCCCGGATCACGGCGTGGGCATCGTGACCGACGTTGCCATCCGGCACCAGAAAATACGGCCTGACAATATAGAGGTCATCGATCTCGGTGCGCGGCACAAACTGATCGATGTCGATCGTGCGTGTGGATTCAAGGGAGATATTCTCGAGTTCTTCTTTCGTGATCTCGAGATAGCTGTCGGTATCGATCTTATAGCCCTTGACGATGTCTTCGTTCGCGACTTCCTCGCCGGTTTCAGCATCGACTTTCTGATACTTGATACGGTGCCCTATGTTGCGATTGATTTGGTTGAAGCTGACCTTTTCGGACTCCGAGGTAGCCGGAAACAGGGCTATCGGGCATGGCGCGAGGGGCCATGAACTAAAAACTCCTGCTGCAGGGAGCCTGAATATAGAGCGTGGCAGGAAGAAGAGGAGTCCGAACAGATCAACAGTCCGGGCACGTGTCGCCGAGACCGTCCCTTATGGCATTCATCTCAGCTATACAGGAATGCGGAGTGGCACCGGGGAAAGGGTTTCGCCAAGCCTCTTCCCGCGCGCGGTTCCAAGCATCAGGATCGGCACGATCGAGCCTGTGTCCGTGATCCCTACATTCAACTACCGCACCTTGATCAATAAGGGTCCCGAGCGCCCAGCCATGCAGAGTGCGAAAAGCCGGGCGGGCGCGATGTGCAACCGGCGCTGAGGATGTAATCTTGTGTTGCCGTGCGATGGTCATACGTCGCCTCGAATCAATTTTCACTCCGATTATATCACTCAGCCGCAAGCGTCCGGCCCTCAACCCCTCAGGTTATACTCACGGTCCTGTGAACGGCTATTGTCGATGCGCGCCGATAGGCTCCCGCATGCCCTAGAACCGATCGACATTCAGGATTCCCAATCGGTTTGATCGCTGATTCATAGAGCTCCGTGATTCGTCACGGAGCAGATCATGGCGGCGAAGCG
>NZ_JAVDPZ010000065.1:0-9343 GCF_031453995.1 Nitrobacter vulgaris
GATCTGTTCCTCAGTGAACCGCGAGGCTCGCATCGTCCGTCTCCGTGATCGACGGACTCTACCCAATTCTGGAGGAAGTTCAGGGTCTCAGGTCACAGAGAATGCGTCCGACCGTCTCGACGGCACGTGATATCGGCGCGTCCTTGTTCAATGACAAATGGGTGCGCGTGCCGTTGTAGTAACACTCATGTACGAGAGCAGCACGTGGCGCAGATGGCGCTCGCAGAATACCACGATATGATCAACGCATTCCCTGCGGATCGATCCGATCAGCCGTTCAGCATACGCATTTTGCCACGGTGAGCGAGGAGACGTCGGACGATCTCGAATGCCGATGGATCGAACGCGGCGGATAAATATCTCGCCATAAGCTCCATCGCGGTTCCGGATCAGGTAACTTGGGATTTGCTCCCAGCCACACGCCTCCGTCAGTTGATTGGCGATCCATTCGGCCGTTGGATGCGCGGTCACCCCAACCACAGGATCTGCCGCCGGCCGCGGCCCATGATCAGCAACCCATAGAGCAGTCGGAACGAGATTGTCGGAACCACGAAAAGGTCCATCGCCGCGATACCGTCAGCATGGTTACGAAGGAACGCCTACCATCCTTGTGACGGAGGGGCCCTCCTCCGCGCCATATACTTGGCGACGCTGATCTGGCCGATCTCGATACCAAGCTTGAGAAGCTCACCATGGATTCTCGGCGCACCCCACAACGGGTTGGCGAGGCTCATCTCGCGGATCAGCTGGCGAATTTCCAACGGCACCGTTGGTCGGCCGCAGCGGCGCCGCGATTTCCAGCGCCAACGATCGGAAGCCCGCGCGGTGCCATCTTATAATCGTGTCCGGCTTAACGATCGCAAGCGCACGACAGGTCTGAGGGAACAACCGGTAAAGGCCAATGAAAATCAATCGGTCAATGAGGCTGAAGGCAAGCTTGCGAGGCGCCCCTCGCCGAAGCACATTGATTTGTTGCCGCAATACCAAAATCTCGGCCTCAAGCGTAGCTCGCGACTGGAAAAGATCCGTGAACATCCGCCATCAGTCTGCACAGGTCCAACATTACGCGACAGCATCAGCCGATTATCAATCAACTACCAGGCGGATACGGTTTGCGGTAGGGACAGCCAACCGATCTGCCTTGTGAAAGCAGAACATCGACCTGGCGCAGCTTCGCGACGATCTCTTCCGCCTTGTGCTTCTTCTGGGGCATTCCAATGTCCTCTCTAACGGCTGATAGCCTAATTCAGGGAGGACCACTTTTCAGGGGGCAGACCATGCTGGAGCACCCGCAGCTTGTGGTCCACATCTCGCCGAAACTTGTGCATTCCGATCATCCTTCCTGCCTATGAGGCTCAAGAGAAAGGATGTCTCGCAAGTCTGTACATTCCTACAAATGTATCATTGTATGGGATGGGATGTGGATAGTCAGTCAGCGCTTGGCGGGCTCGTCAGAGAGCTCAAGGATTCGTCTCGGTATGGACATTATGGCTATCGTCGGATCACGTTGCTGCTGACCCAGGCGGGGTGGCAGGTCGGCTGTGATCGCGTTCAGCGGATCTGGCGCCGCGAGGGGCTGAAAGTGCCCAGGAAACAAAAGCCACGAGGCCGGCTCTGGCTGAATGACGGATCCTGCATCCGGTTGAGCACCGCAATCATGTCTGGAGCTACGATTTTGTAGAGGCGCAGACCCATGACGGTCGCAAGCTCCGCCTGATGACTCTGATTGATGAGTTCGCTCGGGAATGCCTGGCCATCCGTGGCGCGTCGCATCAACAGCTTCGGCGCTATCGAGACGATGGCCGACGTGATGCTCACCAGGGGTGCCCCCGAACACATCCGCTCCGACAACGGCGCGGAGACTCCGACTGAGAAGAAGAGCTTTGCCGAACTACTGGTGGGCTTTCGTGCGGCAAAAAGCCAGGCTGCTGCGGCCGACGATTGGGCGGTAGCCTGACGATCCCTACATCCTTCAACAGCTCGCGCTTGCGACCTACAAGTTCGAACAGCCGGACAAGAAGGCTGCGCTAATCAAGGCGCAGGGCATTCTGAGCAAGCTCGCTCCGCAGACCTCCAGCGAGGCGGAAATGATTGGACTGTGGGGCGCCATCCATAAACGGCTCTGGGCTCAGACCAAAAATCGGGGCGATCTCAATGAATCGGTCAAGGCCTATGGACGTGGCTGTTACATCAAGAACGACTTCTACAACGGTATCATCTACGCCTTCATGCTCGACCTTCGCGCCTCGCAGAGCGCCAGCGACGACGCGTTGGTCGACCATGGGCTGGCAAAGCGGATCCGAAATGATGTATTGTCGATTTGCGATCAACTGTTGAAGGCCGTCCCGGCGGACTAGCAGCAGGCCGACAGTGACGACCTCTTCTGGATCGAGGCGACGAAAGTTGAAGCCGTGTTCGGATTGGGCCGGAAAGCCGAGGCGGAGAAGCTGAAGATCGATATCCTCGACAAAGAACGCAAACGTCTGGGCGACAACCAGGCGAAATGGAACGGGGCTACCCTGCTCTCGCAACTTGACGAGCTTGCGAAGCTGCTGCCGCCTTAGATCAAGGAAAAATCACTTGGGATCCAGCCGCCCGATCGGCCGCGACACGGTTCGAAAGTTCGTCTCATCACGCGATGCTGTCATTCAAGTCGACGTTGCGAGGTTCCAAGGCGAGAATAGCTGTTCATGCCGTGACGCACATCAGGCCAACCCTTCAATCCCAAAGCTTTCTGGTATCAAGCCAATGGACCCTCGATGTCTTGCGACGCGCTTCTTCCATCAGATGCTGCGCGCCGCCTGGGCCGTCGCCACCCTGGCCATTCCACAGGCAGATGAAGGCAAGCCTGTCGCCGCCAAATCGAGCCGCCGCGGCCAGCATCCATTGATTGTTGCGCTCATAGGCATTCTCGCCTTGGGACAGTGGGCCTAGTTCATCGGGCGCGATGTGCAGCGTCGCCTTCGATTTGACGCTAAAATAGCGGTCGCGCCAATCGCCGTCCGCGAAATCGACCGAGTTGGCAAGGAAGGTCGCCTCATCAAATGGGATGTAGAGTTCAAGCACCATGCCGCGAGCGATACACGCCTCGTCAAACAGCAAATCACCACCGCATGCCCCTCCGGAAATGGAAAGATCACCTCTGGTAGCACCTATTTCGTCCAGCGTTTGGGCAATCGCGGCGGCGGCCGTGCGCGCCATGTCAGCTGGAAAACGCGGCGTCTTTCGATCAGGGGCGTCGATCATGTGGCCGCTGAATAGCAGTACATTTTTGGGAGAATGGTCCATTTGAACTTCAGGCATTGCGGCACCTCGGGTTCATCTAAGCCCCGGCATGATAGTTGAGAGGTGCGCGGCTGTCGAAGAACTGCCGGCGGATCGGCGATCAATTGAAGAGCATCCTTGACTCTGTCGACCTTCAAAAAAGTCAGCACGGCTGAGTCAATTGCCTGTTAAAGCTGATGACGAAGGATCAATATCTCGGCTTCCAGCGAGGCCCGCGACCGGAACAATCCAGCGCCAACCAGACCAGGCTGCAAGCTCCTCTCATAAGGCCGAAGCATTGCGCGATTCGGCCTCAGTTGCCAGCCGGATTAGGTTTCCGACAGGGAGAACCGTAGAGGCGCCGGTCGAGGAGACGCTCGCCGACCTGCGCCTTTCCTGACGAGCCCTGGCGGCCCATCCGCACCAGCACTCTGCTCGAGCGCTTCCTGCGCGAGATCAGACGGCGCACGCCCTGGTAACGGCGGCACTCATCTATTGAAAGCGAAGCTCGGCGTTGGGCAAAGCTCGTCCCGCCTGACGGCCTATGCGACTCATCCAACGAGTTGCTAAATCTCGTGTTTGATATTGTGGAGCGCGTAAGGGGCTGAGACGGCGTGTCGAGCGCTCAGCTTTGGTGCGGCCCGCGCATAAGCTTCATGGCGTATTCGATACGGCGCCAGGCTTTGGCCAGATCGACATCGCCATTCCTTTCGAGGTCAATGGCGTTCTGAGCGGCTTCCGCAATGGCTTTAGCGCCGTGTGCTTCGAGCAATTGCCGCGCATAGTCGTGGATTTCGATTTCTCGCATGGCGTCACTCTCCTTTCGTTCCGCGCACGACGATCGTGATCACCAATTGGGCGCCGGAACAGCAGACGTAAACACCTTTTAAGTCCTCACAGTTTGCATCCTGGCGCGGGACGTTTGCAAGAGCCTATTCTGGGTCACGGGTTCCCGTGAGCTCATCGCTCGACGTCTGTTCGCAGTTCAACCACACACCAAGAGGATTCCCTGAACCGAGCCCTGGAGACGGAACTCGGGCGCCTCGGAAGTTCGCTTGAAGTCAGTCACCCGTGCGTGAAGTCGCCGGGTTTCAATCCGAGAGCTTTGACAGCTGCTTCCGGAAGCGGTTGTGCCTACCGCCTATCAAATCCGGGCATTACTTTTCAGGGGGCAGACCACCTACATCCGATACTTGCGGCGCGAGAGGCGACAGTCACCGCGCAGTGAGGCAGACGCCGATCACGTCAGGGTCAAAACCGAGATGCTGCAACTTCGCGGGAGCTGCTGCGCCGGGAGGATTTCGATGAAGCCATCGACAGCATTGCCGGGATCGTTCTCGCGCATCTGAGCGGCTTGGCGGCGCGGTGCTCCAACGATCTGATGGTGCGGCGCAATCGACGCCGTGGCACATCAGGTCAGGGAGAGATTGCCGAACACTGCATCAAGATGGCCGATGAACAAGGGGAGCCGCCACTCAGCGAGCTGGGCTGACCTGCAAAATCGCGCGCAATACTGACCTGTGTGTGCCGAAAACCTCATCCGAGTTGATGATGTGATGGAATCGCCTAAGCTGGTGGAATGATCGGGCTGTTCTGTTTCGTTCTGGCTTTCCTGGCCTCGCCATTCAAGTCGAAGTGGCTGTCCTTATCGCAAATTAACTCCGAACATATTGATGGTGCAGTCCGCCCAGAATCGGTCGACGGATAATGGGTCCAGCTGTCTCGGCGGCGCGTGACATCGGCGCGTCCTTGTTCAATGACAAATGGGTGCGCGTGCCGTTGTAAAACTCATGTACGAGAGCAGCACGTGGCGCAGATGGCGTTCGCCGAAAACCACGATATGATCAACGCATTCCCTGCGGATCGATCCGATCAGCCGTTCAGCATACGCATTTTGCCACGGTGAGCGAGGAGACGTCGGACGATCTCGAATGCCGATGGATCGAACGCGGCGGATAAATATCTCGCCATAAGCTCGATCGCGGTCCCGGATCAGGTAACGAGGGGCCTGCTCCCAGCCACACGCCTCCGTCAGTTGATTGGCGATCCATTCGGCCGTTGGATGCGCGGTCACCCCAAACCACAGGATCTGCCGCCGGCCGTGGCCCATGATCAGCAACCCATAGAGCAGTCGGAACGAGATTGTCGGAACCAAGAAAAGGTCCATCGCCGCGATACCATCAGCATGGTTACGAAGGAAAGCCCTCCTCCTTGTGACGGAGGGCCCTCCTCCGCGCTATATACTTGATACTTGGCGACGCTGGTCTGGCCGATCTCGATGCCAAGCTTGAGCAACTCACCATGGATTCTCGGCGCTCCCCACAACGGGTTGGCGAGGCTCATCTCGCGGATCAGCCGGCGAATTTCCAACGACACCGTTGTGTCGGCCGCAGCGGCGTCGCGATTGCCAGCGGCAATACGATCGGAAGCCCGCGCGGTGCCATCTTATAAAAGGGTCCGGCTTAACGATCGCAAGCGCACGACAGGTCTGAGGGAACAACCGATAAAGGCCAATGAAAATCAATCGGTCAATGAGGTTGAACGCAAGCTTGCGAAGCGCCCCTCGCCGAAGCACATTGATTTGTCGCCTCAATACCAAAATCGCGGCCTCAAGCGAAGCTCTCGACCGGAAAAGATCCGTGAACATCCGCCAGATCAGTCTGCACAGGTCCAACATCACGCAACAGCATCACCCGATTCTCAATCAACTACCAGCCGGATATGGTTTGCGGTAGGGACAGGTACCCTATATGCGTCAACAGTATTGGTCGTGAACTATTCTCGTGGGGCCGAGCCTTCGCCCCGGTTGCAGAGCAATCAGCCGCCGCGAACCCGGACTATGCAGACGGCGTCAAGCCGGTTCTGGGTCAATTGCGACAAACCGGCATGTCCGCCTCACGTCCGGTTCAGCCCCAATATCGGACATCAATCTGGCGGCTTGCGCATTAGCGGCTCGGCGGCGAAACCAAACCGGTCGTATCTATAATTCAGCCTTAGCAAGGTGCAAAGGTAGAACGCCTTCCCGGGCGAAACTTGCTTAGACCGCTGTGACGGTAATAAGCTTTCGCCGTTTTGGCTCGACGCCGATACTCGCTCGCAACGTTCAGGCAGCGATCTGCCTGGCCGAATTTTGCATCCGGCCCGGCCCCCTGCCGTTAGGCCTATGCTGGGCCGAAGAATGTCCGGATGACGTGAGCGGAGCGATCAAGTACGCTCAGCAGCGGCGCATCAACGAAACCATGGCTCCCATAGCCCAAGGTAGGACCATCCAACCGTCTCACACCCGAACTCAGAAACCAGGCGCGCGATCATCATGACGGTAACGAGGCGTCACTTTTTCGACGGACCAGAAACCCGCCCCAATTGGCTGGCTGGCCAACACCATCGTCGTCTCCCAACATTTCTGCTTATATCTGTCTATGTTGGGGATATGTGATGCCTTCTGAACTTCGCTCGCCTCACCTCGCTGTTCTAATCGATGCGGATAATGCTTCTGCGAAGATCGTGGATGGATTGTTCGAAGAGATTGCGAAGATCGGGGAAGCAAGCGTTCGCCGTATCTATGGCGACTTCTCTAATCCTCGTTCTAAAGGCTGGGCCGATACGTTATCAAAACACGCCATTATACCTCAACAGCAGTTTTCCTACACCACCGGAAAGAATGCATCGGACATCACGTTGGTGATCGATGCAATGGACCTACTTCATAGCGGCCGGTTCGATGGATTTTGTCTGGTTTCCTCGGACAGCGACTTTACCCGCCTTGCCGCCCGCATCCGCGAGCAAGGCGTCGATGTTTTTGGTTTCGGTGAGCAGAAAACGCCGGAGAGCTTTCGACAAGCCTGTCGAAAGTTCGTGTACACCGAGAACCTGCTTACCGGTGCTGCTAACAGTCAAGATGCCGGCTCAACTTTAAAGCCACTTCAGCCCCCCGCTGCAGCCACCCCCATCATTAAGAAGATCATTACACAGATGGAAAGCGAAGACGGGTGGGTGCCTCTGGGGGAAGTCGGAAAACAGCTTGCTAACCTAGCTTCCGACTTCGATCCCAGAACCTTCGGCTTTCGCAAGCTAAGCGATCTGGTGCGAAGGACAAATTCATTCGAAATCGATCATCCCAAAGGGGCCTCCATGCGCATTCGCATAAAGTCCACCGCCGGATCAACTTCGAAATCGAAGGCCACCACTAAGATTGCGACATGAAAAGAAGTCGCCCCGGAGCAAATGTTTTCTGGACTACCCCGTGCGTCACGACCGAAGCTTTGCTGCGCGTTACGTCTGGCGAACTTCAAAGGGCGATAAAGCCGCCGCCGGCGAGATCATTGACGAGTGTCTGGTTGATCGGCGTGCCGTCGAACTGGAAGTCAGCAATGTCCTTGGCGAGGGGAAGCTTGGCAATGGTGAGCTGGTACTTGATCGATCTTGCCTGCTTGTCGCTGATCTCGGCCGTGAGCAAGTCGCCGACGATGCGCTGAGGTTCGTCTCGACCGCTGTCTTCATTCTTCATATTGTCGTAGATGCCGCGCCTGCAGGCCCCCTTGAACAGTGCGAACGCCCGATCATGGGCGTCGAACACCATCTCCTGCGTCTCGCGCGGATAGCGATGCGCTCGCGTCCCTCCTTCTCGATCTTGTGGAAGTTCTTACTGGCGTGCTCGATCGCCCTGATGTCCTGCTCTGTCTCCTGCCGCGAGCGCTCTGTCTCGGTATCCGCCAGCGCGACACTGGCGCGTCCGACAAGCGTGGCGGCCTCGTCCTCCATAATTCGAGCAGTGGGGCTCTGCGCGTCCTGCGACAGCACCCCGATTGTCCGGCGTACCAGGCCCTCAAGACGGCGGACTTCCACGAGCGCTTGCCCGGCGCAATGTAGTGCCATTCGACGCGATGATCCTTCGACCAAGCAAGTATTGCGTTCGATGTGAACTCCGTGCCGTGGTCGGAGACGATCATATTCGGCTTGCCGCGCCTGTGCCTGTTGCGATCGAACCAAGAGATGAACCTGGCGGGCACAGCCGACCCAAATCTCAATCCTATCGATACCTTTCGGGGCGTCCGGATCGAGCGCCATCAATAATGTGTTCGCCGCAACCTTGATGTCTTCCGCTCACCCAAGCTATACGATATCGTTCAGTTACGCCCCACCATCTATTTGTGCGACGCATTGTTTCCAAGGCGCTGATGTCCGACACTCGATTTGAGTTCATTGACGGCCAGCACAGGAGCCCATCCAACGATGCGCTTTTCGACGTAATCTTCATTCACGGACTAAATGGAGATTGCTTCCAAACTTGGACGCATGCCAATGGACAATTTTGGCCGAAGATTACGCGGCAATCAACGTATATACTGCCGGTTACGATACGCATTTTTTTGCCGGTGTTCTCAATGGTGCGGGCGCCAATTTAATCGACATTTCCACGATGCTGCTGGAGCGGGTTGTCAGCCGCAAGACCCGGATCAAGCCCGTCTTGTTCATCACGCATAGTCTCGGCGGACTCATTGCGAAGCAAATGCTGAGAAAAGCCAGCGAGGCCTCGAGCGCGCGCCGCAAGAGAGTAATCGCAGAAACTCTAGGTGTCGTTTTCGTCGGAACTCCACACCAAGGGGCCCAACTCGCCAAATCGATAAACTCAGCACTGTCGATTGCAGCCTCGCAGCAGATGAAAGATTTAAGCTACGCGCATAGCGCTCTTATCGATCTGAGCGAATGGTTCCGGAATTGGGCTCCTCAAACGAAGCTTCAGATTTCATCGTTTTACGAAGTCGAACATTACAAGGGCGTGCTTGTCGTTGATCAGGTTACCGCCAATCCAAATGTCTTGGGATGCGACCCCGTCGCGCTTCAAGCGAACCACGTCGATTTGGTAAAGCTGTCAGACAGAAAATCGCAATTGTACCAATCACTAAATTCTACGATCGACGAACTGATCGAAAGTCAATCAATTGAGTTGTCGATAGTCGGAGACCAATCCGCACAGACGTTGATTGTCAACGGCGGAGCAAAACCAAGCCACGGAGGCGGAGTAAAAGCAGGCCAGTCTGGGCGCGGCAGAGGCCGCTCGCGAAGCGCGCTTTTCCCT
>NZ_JAVDPZ010000066.1:0-8758 GCF_031453995.1 Nitrobacter vulgaris
GTCTCGTCGGCAAGGATACGCGCCATGTCGAGCTTGAAGACGCCAGCCCCTGGCCGCATCGCGATTCCATATTCCAGACAAAAGGCGCGCATCTGACAGATAAGCTGTATTCTGTTTGCGGAGATCCGGTCTCGGATCCGATGAAGCGCCTGCAGATCGATTTGCGCTTCCTGTCTTATCTCGACAAAGCGCATCGTCGGACGGACCACCGCATGCTGCTGGTCGCGGGCCAGAAGTCAAACCAGGAAGCGGGCGGGCAGTATCTGCATCGCGGTATTGCCGCACGAGCCTTCCAGCGCCGCTTCGAGCTTGCTGATCACGTGAAGGTCGTAGGCGCCAGCCTCATAAATGGGCTGCTGACCATCGAGCTGAAGCGTGAGCTTCCCGAGGAGATGAAGCCGCGCCGCATCGCCATCGCCGCGGGCGAGGGGCTGCCAAAGGCCGGTAACAAGCAGATAGAGGCCGAGAAGCAGGCCGCCTAAAGCCTCTCGTCTGCGGAGCTTCCATAAGGCGTCGGACCGTGTGCCGGCGCCAAGGGAAAGTTTACGAACTGAGAGAACCAGGAAAGGAGATAATCATGAGTGTTCGTGATCTGATTCCGTGGGGCCGCTCCAACCATCAGGTTCCTACGGTGTTTCGCGATGACGATCGCAATCCGTTCCTCTCGCTGCACCGGGAGATGAACCGGCTGTTCGACGACGTTTTCCGTGGCTTTGACGGTCGGCTGCCAGCGTTCGGCTCGCTGTCCTCTTTCAATGGGGCCTGGCCGAATGTCGAAATCTCCGACAGTGAGAAGGAAATCAAGGTAACGGCCGAGATCCCCGGCCTCGAAGAAAAGGATGTCGAGGTATTGCTCGACGATGGTGTGCTGACGCTCAGGGGTGAGAAGCGTTCCGAAATCGAGGACAAGGAGAAGCAGTTCTCTGAGCGCTTCTATGGTCACTTTGAGCGGCGCATCCCGCTCGGGGTCGAGGTCGAGGAAGACAAGATCGAGGCGCACTTCAAAAACGGTGTGCTGAACGTGGTGCTTCCTAAGAGTCCTAAGGCTCAGTCACAGGTGAAGCGCATCGCAATCAAGAGCTGACGATCAGCGGGGCCGGCGGCCCGGCAAAGCACCGCCGGCCCCGGCTTTGCGGGACTGTTCGGCGCTGCTCTCTCCGTTGCTCTCGCCACTCTGGGCATCGCCTGGGCTCAACACGGCTCCCATTATGCCGCCGTTCAGGCAAGCTCAATGGTTCTCGGAGGCATTGCCTTGCTCTGTTACGTGTCGCGGTTTACCAGATCCTGATGAGTACCCGCGCCAAAGCCCTAACAGCTACACTGGCCTCGCTCCCGCTATGGCTGCTCGTTGCCCTTGGTTTGCACGCCATTATTCGAGGATAGCGATGCAGATCGAGCTCTCGACATCATCGCTTTCCGATGGACGATGGTTACGAATATCTCATCCGCTTCGCGTTGGGCGGAGCCGCACTGTGCTCACCGGACTTATCAGCTCCGCGTTTGGCGCTTCGATCGGTGGGCTCTCTTGGCACTGCCGGCAATTTCTACGCCAGTGCAACGTTGATCGAACGGCATGAAATTCGTCGCAAGCGGGACGCGGGAGGTCGCGGAGAGTGCCGGGGCCGAAAAGCCGCTGCGCTCGGCAGTGTGGCGATGGTGGCCTTTGCCGTGGTTTTCCTATCCGTCTCGCCTTATGGCGCGGTGGCCGCGTTTCTTTGTTCGGCGATTGGGTGGATCCCGACCGCGGTCAGCCTGTGGTACGCGATATGGGGATTGAAATGATTGGTGCGACGGCTCGGTTCGAAGTCGGAACGGAACCATTCGCATACATCGGGACCCGCGATCCCTGAAGAGGCGTACCGGTAATACGCTCATCAACCGATAACTTAATGCTGGCGGGGACCTATACGATTTCCCATCGGGCCGTCTAAATCGGGGTTTAGCTAAACAGCTCCTTGCCATCTTTCCTCAGCTGACCTCTGCTGATTTTAAGTCTGTCCTTCAGCGTTTTACGACGGTGTCCGCAATCTTTATTAACGTGTCATCGGTTTTTTTCTCTTCCTTTCTCCACTCGTTGATAACGCGCCTCGTTTAACAGACACATTCACATCAAGCAGTAGCGCTTCGCGCTTCGCACTGCGTCGTTGATCTCGGCGGCCAACTGGGCCTCGCCCATTTGATGAAGGTTACCGGCCAGCGCCGAAGCTTGAGCCGAACTCATGGAGAGCGGCTCATCGTCGGCGTAGCAGAACTTGATGCGCCAAAGCCCTTCCTGATTTCGATGCGGCTCGATCAGGATTATCGGAAGATCTGGTAATCCGTTTTCAAAAAATAGCACCGACAGCGCGCCCATCATGGCATCTCACTAAATTCGTCGGGGATCTGTCCTTCCCGATAAAAGATCGCCGGCTTCTCGTCATAGTCGCCGGTTTCATCATCAGAGGTTATGGAGAAGGCAACGACGCCTGCCTTGGACAGTGCGAGCCTCTGCGCGGTTCGACGGGCGCCCTCAGCTGATCGACACACAATCGGCCTGTCTGGCTTCAACTGATCGCCTTTTGCGGCATTAAAGGCCTGCACGAGAAATTGCGTTTGCGACGACATTCCATGAGCGTGCGCCCTTTCTGGTCCAATAGCTATTCATTAGTTCTGAGTCTTTCCTCATAACGCAGGGTGCCCAAATGTGGATTGGACCGGCCCCTTGTATTTTCCCTAAGTGACCATAGATGGGTGAGGTTCGAACTGTCCCTCTGGCTTGTTGACCGCGCCGAAACCGGCTCCATTCCCCAAGACATCGCTGAACTCGGATCAAGCTTGCACGGAGGTCGTGCGAGCGAACGCGCTTTTGCGCATCTTGGAGATTACAAATGGCAACTGGAACAGTGAAGTGGTTCAACGCGACAAAGGGCTTCGGCTTCATTCAGCCTGACGGTGGCGGGCAGGATATCTTCGTTCATATCAGCGCGGTCGAACGCGCTGGCTTGAGCTCCCTCGACGAGGGTCAGAAGGTTTCGTTCGAAGCCAAGACCGACAGCATGCGCGGCAAGACCAGCGCTGAAAACCTTCGCGTCGATTAATTCGCCGATTTGGGGTGCCCACGGATGTACTGGGACCTTTGGATCGGTTGCGTGTCCTCGTTCAGAGGTGTGCTCATGTTATCGAAGTGCGATGAAGACCGCCGGCCGCAAAGCCGGCGGTGTTTTGCTCGTTGTGCGGCGCTTGCACCTTAGATCGGCAGCTATTCGGCCTGAAAGAACTGAACACGAAACGTTCAACGGCAGCGCTGGCGTGGAATTCCGCCGCAATTGGACTTGTAAAAACTCAGTCGCGACATGTCCATTGAATGCGGACGATAGGATCTCGCTGCCGCAATATGAGCCGCGATGCTGGAATCGCGAATCGGCACACAAAACGCGATCCCCACAAATCAGGTAGCCATGAAAACCTTTAAGCATAAGCCGAACGAAACTCAGTTGGAGGAGCTTCGGCCCGGAACGCTCAGCGCGCGGACATCATCCCGACTGAGGGTTTTGCAATGGTCGTGGACGGAAAGCTCAAGGGTAACTTTGCCGATGAGCAAGCTGCCAAAGCGGCGGGCGAAGAACTTTTAGAAAGATTTCCGATGCTCCGCGTGGAGGTCTATAATGCGGAAACGAGGATCCGTACTAAGGTCGATGCCATAAGTTAATGGCATCTCATCGAGTCCATCCCGCTTCGCCGTATCGGTCTTTAGGGCAGAGAGGATCGGCTTCACGCCGGCCACATCTTCGACCGGGCGTTGCTGAGAAATGATTCTGAGCAGCCATTTTGGAATCTTCCCCAAGAAACCGTACATCGCTCGCCGCATGCGCGAAGCCCGTTTGTGAAGTTCTGGGTTTGACTCTATTTCGTTCTCAAGAACGAATCCGGTCTACGGAAACGCAGCTACGGCCTTGTTAATAAATCGTTCTCGGCCGGGCGACAGTTTGCCCTCGCATGCGGCGCCAACCGTGCAGCCGGAAAGGCGCGAATGCTTCAGACATTCTTTCACAGAGGGTCATGGTCCCGCGCTCGAGCAGCACCGTGGAACAGCACTTCTCCGGTGCGCGAGGAACTATTTTGGTCTGCCCCTATGAGGTGGTCCGGTTTCAGTCTTAATGCATGATGGGCTTTTCGGCCATTGCTTGCGCTGCTGGTGGAAGCGATCCGGCTGGCTTTGAAGACCAGACAATGGCCTCCGGTGCCGGTGGTTTGTATCCGAGCGATGAGTGAGGCCGCTCGGTGTTATAATAGCGCCGCCATGCTTCGATGATGACCTTTGCCTCGGCGAGGCTGTAGAAGATCTCGCTGTTGAGGAGTTCGTCGCGAAGCTTCGAGTTGAAGCTCTCGCAGTAGCCGTTCTCCCAAGGGCTGCCCGGCTCGATGAACGCGGTCCTTGCGCCGACAGCCGCGATCCACTCCCGCACGGCCTTGGCGATGAATTCCGGGCCGTTGTCGGAACGAACATGGCCGGGCACACCGCGCAGGATGAACAGATCCGACAGGGCGGCGATGACGTCGGTGGAGTTGAGCTTGCGATCGATGCGGATCGCCAGGCACTCCCGGGTGAACTCGTCGATGATGTTGAGCATGCGGAACTTCTGCCATTGTGGGTCCGATCCTCGACGAAGTCATAGGACCAGACATGGTTGGGGTGCTCCGGTCGAAGCCGGATACACGATCCGTCATTCAGCCAGAGACGCCCTCTCTTCGGTTGCTTCTGGGGAACCCTCAGCCCCTCCCGTCGCCAGATGCGCTCGACGCGCTTGGCATTCACCGTCCAGCCCTCGGAGCGCAGCATCGCCGTAATCCTGCGATAGCCATAGCGGCCATACCGGGAGGCGAGCCGGATGATGTCGGCGGTCAACGCCTCCTCATCTGCTCGGCCTTTCGGCGTCTTGCGCTGGGTCGAGCGATGCTGGCCTAGAACCTTGCAGGAAAAGCGCTCCGAAACGGAGAACTTCACCATGACATGGTCGACGCAGCGACGGCGCCGGGAAGGGCTCAGATGGGGTATTCGGGGTTTTCCTCGCCAAGGCGTCCGTTGCGAGGCGAGATTGAAGCTCCGTATTCAACATCGAAGGAGCCCGTCATGTCACTGTTTGCTGGCCTCGATATCTCCGTGAAGACGACCGCTATTTGCGTCCTGGACGCGAACGGGCGAGTCCTTCTCGAGACGATGGTTGATAGTGCACCAGCGGCAATAGCCGGTCGCTTGCACGAGTTCGGTCAGCCTTTCGAGCGGATCGGATTGGAAGCAGGACCATTATCCCAGTGGATCTATGCTGGTCTCGTCGACGTTGGCCTCGCGGCGATCTGTGTCGAGACCCGGCATATGCATGCAGCGCTCTCGGCACGCATCAACAAAACCGACCGGAACGACGCCCGCGGGATCGCCCAGATGATGCGGGTCGGGCTGTTCAAGGCGGTCCACGTCAAAACTCCCGCCAGCCAACATCGAAGACTTCTGCTGACCTCTCGCAAATTGCTGCAGCGGAAGATTTATGACATCGAAAATGACCTGCGGGGCTCGCTGCGTAATTTCGGACTCAAGGTTGGTGTGGTTGGCAAAATCAAATTTGAGGACCGTATCCGTGAGCTCGTTGCAGATCATTCGTTCGTTGCTGCAATCGTCGCTCCGCTGTTAGAGGCACGAGCAGCTCTACGAGCTCAGTTTGCTAAACTTCACCGCATGCTGCTTGATCTGGTGCAGGTCGATCCGGTCTGTCGCCGCCTGATGTCCGCGCCAGGGGTCGGACCGATCGTCGCTCTCACGTTCCGAACGTGCGTCGATAATCCCGCGCGATTCTCAAGATCCAAGTGCGTGGGTGCTCACTACGGACTTACGCCGCGCATTTATCAGTCCGGCGAGATCTCCAGGACGGGTCGCATCTCCCGATCTGGGGATGTGATGCTGCGATCCAGTCTCTATGAAGCAGCTCTCGTCGTATTAACTGGTCCAGGTCGCTGGAACCCGCTCAAGGCCTGGGGCATTGCAGTGGCGCGCCGGCGCGGAATGCAAAAGGCGATGGTCGCAGTTGCACGCAAGCTCGCGGTCATACTTCACCGGATGTGGAGGGATGATACCGACTTCCGTTGGAGCGCAGCTACAACCTAATCACAGAGGAAAACGACAACCGATTCAACTTCCTCCACGCTGGAGGAGGCGTCCCGCGAGGACGACGGGATTGGGTGAGACCGAGGAAACTCGTGCGGCGTACTTACGACCGCGCGGCTTAGATGGCTCCGCCCTTTCCCTCTGATCCCATCATGAGGCTGCAAAATGCTGACCTCGGAGAGAAGCAAGAGCCTCGCAGGATGATCTCTAACATCGTGGACATGCAAAAAGGATTGCATCATGCGCCCCGAATAGAGAAGAAGTTTCCCGAGGCAGCCTCTTTCAGAATCAGCTTCTCGAGCGTCAGGTCCGACACAGCCTTGCGCAGCCGGTCGTTCTCTTTCTCAAGATCCTTGAGGCGTTTCACCTGATCGCCCTTCAGGCCACCAAACTCCTTGCGCCACCTAATGGGATGGACGGCTCTCCCTCCACCATTCAGGCTGAGAGCCTGCAACAGGAAGGAGAGCTGCAATGAGCATTGAGGTTCTCGGCATCGATATCGCCAAAAATGTATTCCAACTTCACGGTGTGAACCGCGGTGGCGGGGTCGTGTTCAAACGGAGGGTCATGCGCGATCAGCTTCTGGAAGTGGTCGCTCAGATCGAGCGATGCACGATTGTTATCGAGGCATGTACCGGAGCATTCTACTGGGCTCGTAAATTTGAGGAGGTCGGGCACCAGGTGAAGATCATCAGTCCGCAATATGTGAAGCCGTTCGTGCGACGGCAAAAGAACGATGGTAATGATGCCGAGGCCATTTGTACGGCCGCACGTCAACCCCACATTCCCCTCGTCCCAAAGAAGAGCATCGAACAGCAGGATATTCAGGCGCTGCATCGTGTGCGGCAACGGATGGTCAATCACCGGACCGCTGTCGTCAGCCAAATTCGAGGTCTCCTGCTCGATCGTGGGTTCGCTATCGGCAAGAGCATCACCCGAGCGCGCCGCATAATCCCGGAGATACTGTCTGACGTCGAGAACGAAATAACCGTACTCGCTCGCGAAGCACTCAACGAACTCTATGATCTCTTCCGCGACCTTGACCGCCGCATCATCATCTTCGACAGGAAGATCGATGCGGTGTTCCGCGACAGTGAGATGTGCCAACGCATCGCAAAGATCAAGGGCATCGGCCCAAAGACGGCGACTGCGATTGTCGCCGCCGTCGGCGACGGGTCCGAGTTCAAGAATGGCCGTCACCTTGCCGCCTGGGTCGGCCTCGTTCCGCGACAATTCTCCAGCGGAGATCGAACCGTGCTGATGGGCATCTCAAAGCGGGGTAACCAGCATCTGCGCAGACTGCTCGTCCATGGCGCCAGGGCGGTCGTCCGAACGGCCCCCAACAAGACTGATCATAACAATCAGTGGGTCAACCAGCTTCGGGAGCGGCGTGGCTTCAACCGCGCAACGGTTGCGGTCGCCAACAAGAACGCACGGATTATCTGGGCCGTGCTTCGAACGGGCGAACCGTACCGCGCCACCTTCTGAAGGCCTGCCCGGGAGTTTGCGAGACGACGGAGAAATGAGACGCACAGGTCGGACCGGCGTGCCATGAGCCTGACTATTATCGAGGCCCTTAGAGGCCTACCAGCTGTAGAGGCAGGTGCGAGCGGATTCCCCATTTGGGCGCCCCGATTGATCGGGTGACGCCGGATAGATGTTTGCAACGGGCCAGGCGGATCAGTTCAAAATCGACTTGCAACGGGAGAGCCGTCCATAGAGGTAATACGTAAACTGCGTCACGCCGATCGAACGAACCGCTTCGCCAACCGTTCTGCCTTGCGAAAGTAAAACATCAACCTGGCGCAGCTTCGCTACAATCTCTTCCGCCTTGTGCTTCTTCTGGGGCATTCCAACGTCCTCTCTAACGGCTGATAGCCTAATTCAGGGAGGACCACTTTTCAGGGGGAAGACCACTTTGACCTGAGCCCCAATAGCACCCCAGTCGCTTTCGTTTCTGCCGCGCATTCCTGCAGGAAAACTGAATGGCGGAGACCGTTCCCCCGTTGAAAAAAGGGTTGCGACCTTCATGGCGCAAAACAGACTATCAGTTGCACAAATTCCTAAACCCCGCGCAGATCCTTTCCGCAACAAAACCGACGGCGGTGTCGACGCCGTTCTCGGCTCGGATAGCGGCACCGAGATCGGCAGCGCGGGCGCGCATATCAGGATTGTCCATTGCCCCGAAGGCGGCAGCGAGGTCGTCGGCAGTCATCGCTTTCTTGTTGAGCGGCCTCGGCCCGACCCTAAGAGCGACCACGCGGCGGGCCCAGAACGGCTGGTCGCCGAAGAAGGGGCAGATTGCCGTCGGCTTGCCGGCGCGCAACGCGGCGCCCGTCGTCTCGGCGCCACCGTGATGGAACGTGGCGTGCATAAGCGGAAAGAGCTGGTCGTGCGGCGCACGCGATGACCTGTATGTCTTCGGCCGCCGCAACGACGTCGCCGAGCGCGCCGCTCACCGTCGCGAGCAGGCCGCGCTTGCCGGAGCGCCTTAGGCCTTCAACCACGAGGCCTGTCAGCCGCTGCGGATCAACGCCGGGCATGCTGCCGAAACCGACATAGATCGGCGGCTCACCCGCTGCAAGGAAAGCGGCAAGCTCGCCGTCGGGACTCCAGTCCGGC
>NZ_JAVDPZ010000067.1:0-8468 GCF_031453995.1 Nitrobacter vulgaris
CGTCGCATCGATGTCTCAACCGCCATGATCCATGTCGCCATGGCCGGTGTCCTCATCCGCAGAAACGCTCATCCCTGATTTTCCAAACAGGCTCTTAGAACAAGTTCATCATCCGATGAGGCGGCGTGCGGCAAAAGAATAGCGTAGAGAGCATGGATTCGCCGCGTCTACCTGGACGACTGGCTAAAAAAGCTACTTCACGTTGTGCCGCGTTCGCTCCCCGTGGCGTTCAAAAACTCGGCTCTAGTGACATTCGTTAAATGTTACCTTTTGAAACCGTTTGAACTGAGAACTTCATCAAATGTCGGATTTGCGACGCGGGACAGCATTTCAATTGTCTAAAACGTCGCGAATTTTGGCCGCGAGATCGCTGAAGCTGAACGGTTTAGTGATCAATTGGACGCCCTTGTCTAAACGACCGTGATGTATAATGGCATTTCGTGCGTAGCCGGTTGTAAACAGCACCTTGAGCTTTGGCCGCAAGGCTCTCGCTTGCGCGGCGACTTGCGCCCCTGTCATCCCCCCAGGAAGTACAACGTCGCTGAAGAGGATGTCCACACGGGCGTGCTGATCAAGCACACGCAGGGCACTTTGGCCGTCATGCGCCTCAAGAACACGGTAGCCCAATTCGCGCAGAATTTCCGCGGAATAGCTCCTGACGTCGTCATCGTCTTCAAGCACCAAAACGGTCTCCTCAAGCGCTGCCTCAGGAAAGAGTTCGTCAGATAGCTCGCTCGTTTCTGCAGCCTCAGTAGCCAAACGGGGCAGGTAAAGCTTGACCGTCGTACCTTGTCCAATTTCCGAATAAATTTTCACGTGCCCACCGGATTGTTTGACGTATCCGTAAACTTGGCTAAGTCCGAGGCCAGTGCCTTTACCCACCGGCTTGGTGGTGAAAAAAGGCTCGAACGCTTGGGCTATGGTCTCAGCATCCATGCCAGCCCCGGTGTCCGTCACAGCGATCACGACGTATTGGCCTGGCAAAACCTCGCGATGGCTCAACACGTAGCTCTCGTCGATGTGAGCATTTCCGGTCTCGAGAGTAAGCTTCCCTCCGCTTGGCATGGCGTCTCTGGCATTGACCGCCAAATTGAGAATGCTAGCCTCTAGTTCGTTGGGATCGGCCTCTATACGCCATAGTCCAGCGCCTAGCACCGTCTCTACGGCAATTGTCTCGCCTAAGGTCCGGTGAATCATCTCCGACATTCCATTGACGAGGACATTTACGTCGATCGACTTTGGGTCGAGGGGCTGGCGACGCGAAAAGGCGAGCAGCCGTTGCGTCAAGGCGGCTGCGCGCTATGCCCCGGTCATGGCATTGCGCGCGGACCGTTGCAGTCGAACGGATTCGTTCGGTAAATTCCGTAACAGGGTATCGATATTGCCGATGATTACTTGAAGAAGGTTGTTGAAATCATGGGCGACGCCCCCCGTTAGTTGCCCTATCGCTTCCATCTTCTGAGACTGACGCAGGGCTTCCTCATTCCGGCGTAGCTGCTCGGTTCGCTCCAGTACCTGTTGCTCCAAAGTAGTATTCAATTGTTCAAGATTTTCCTGCGCTCGCCTCCGCTCCCGAATCTCATCTTGAGCTGCCTGAGCCAACCGCACATTATCGATGGCTACCGCTGCTTCAGCCGCGAGTCCGGCAAGTCCACGTTCGGAACGCTCGGTAAAGACTCCAACCTTCGCATGGCCAAAAAATAGCCCACCGATCACTTTGCCCGAGCGCGATACCACCGGCACGGCAAGATAACTTTTCACCGGAAGATGGCCTTCGGGCATGCCTTTGCGGCGTATTTTTTCCGTAGCGGGGGTCTTTGGTAATGTCGTCAGAACGCACGATACCCTCGCCCCTAAAAGTAGGGCCAAAGATTTGCGTGTTGCGGGGCATGGGAAATTTAGAGAAAGCCTCTAAAGGAGCGCCCGACAGGGTGTAGAGCGTATAGCTCTCACCTGACTTGCTAATAACATTATAAAAGAAAGCGCCAAACTCGGCGCTCGTAAGTTCAACACCAGCGTCAGTTACAACCTGAACCAGCTTATTTAGGTCCGTTTCGAGAGCCAGAGCGGATCCCGCTCGATTCAGCACTTCAAGCGCCCGTCTCTCCTCGCGCGCTTCATCCTGAGCTTGTCGTTGAGCGGTTCGGTCGCGCAGAATTTTTATGAAGCCGACGACCTTATCCCCTTCTCGAATGGGACTGAGTTCTCCTACAGCCCAGAAGCGGCTGCCGTCTTTGCGCAATCGCCAGCCTTCTTCGCCGCCCCCGCGTCCGAGGACAATCGCGTCGTCGATCTCGCGAGCGAGGCGGGCGATACGGTCCTCCTCGAGGAAAATGCGGTTCAGCGATTGACCTAGCACCTCCTGCTCCGACCAGCCGAAAATAGCGACTGCGCCAGCATTCCAACTGGTTACGTTACCATCGCGATCCGTGCTGATGATTGCTGTTTCCGTCGCGCCGTCGACAATCTGGCGCCATTGCGATGCTGTGATTTCAGCTGGTGCCAGCCCGCTCATTCTATTCACGAACCGCTTTTCCTCTTAAGGTATGATTTCCTAACATTGCGCAGAACCCCGCCGCGGTCGCTTTTGTTCCCGATTAAGGGACACAACGCGCACTCCCTCTGGAAGCGCGGTCTCTCCCAGGGCACAACGCGGCTGTGATGGCAGGACGTGCCACCAAAACCGCGCGTCAAAAAAGGAAATTGCGTAACTAATCAGTTGCTGGCCGGCCGCTGCCGGACGCGAAGCAATCTGCTCCAAGCTGTAATCGCATATCACGATCTTTATACTCCCTCGCCGATCCGCCACATTCGGAGTTCTCTCGGTGGGTCGGCACAAGCCGGACTTCAATCACGTCAGAACCGACCAACATCAGCGAGCCGACCATGCCTGAACTGAGCCAGCCTTACCCTCGGCTTTGGTCACCGTCAGACTTCGTTCTATCCTCCCTGAAAGCCGCGCCTAACTAGCCCTGCTATGGCGCCGGTGATACTCACGGTCTCGGCGACATCATGTTGAGACAATCCGAACAGCCATGTCACGAGCCGCCTTCGCTGCTCGAAGGTCAAATGGAGATTAGCAATCGCGGTCCTTCCTTTTATCCCCGCGACGGTGATCGCAATCCACCCCAGGCGCTCCAGGTAGAGCCAACGCTGGGCGCCTCCGGTCGGCGGGTGAATGCCCCTCGTCCATGTAAATTCCACGGCAGAGGTGGACAACGCGGCGACGCGGCAGGGAACGGCGTCATTGGCCCCGAGCGCTAGAGCGCCGGCCTCGTTGATCGAAAAGAACTTATCACCGCGCGGCAATTCGAAACAGGCCACAAAGGCGATGAATGCAATCAGCATTGAAAAGCCCGCCCACAGCACGTTGAAGTAGTCGGGAGAGGAAATTTCGCTGGCTGCGTAGGGAGACAGGAAAGCCCATGCAATGCTCGCCGCCGAGCCGAACGCAATCAGGCCGAATGTCAGGGCCAGTTTCCATCGCAGCTTCGGCGCCGACCGGTCGCCGCCCTTGTCAGTGATCTTGAATGGTCGGCCGAACGGCTTGACCAGGGCGCTTATTAACGTCGCAGTGACGGCAAACGAAACGATCGCGTGCGTCGCCTCCATGAACAAGGGAAGCGTGCGCGATCGCGAAATCCAGGCCATGTAGATGGTCTGGCCAAGGATGGCTGGCGCACCGTAGCGGAGAAATGCCAGATAGTCGGCCTCGAACGCCGGCAGACCGACGAACCAGTATATCATCGGTGCAATCAGAAGCAGAACCAGAAACGGCTTGCAGAGCCAATTCAGAATGCCATGAATGTAATGTAGCCGTTGAATCGCGGAGTATCCGCGACCGAACAATGGACCGTTGCGCAACAGCGCAACCTGGATCGTGCCGAGACACCATCGGCTGCGCTGGGTGATATATTCGGGGATGCCTTCAGCGGATAATCCTCGACTCAAGTTCTCGTTTAGCCACCACGTCTGATATCCATGCGCCAACATCGTGTATGTTAGGTTGATGTCTTCCGAGATCGCCTCACTGGGAAATCCGCCGATCTCAACCAGACGATCGCGGCGCACTACGAACGAGGTGCCGACGCAAAAAGCGCAACCCCAGGCGTCCTTAGCAGGTTGAAAGACATCGAAGAAGAACCGCTGGTCATCCACCATGCTCTGCGTGGCCAGCAGGTTGTGCTGGATCGGATCGCCGTTGTAGTAGAATTGCGGCGTCTGTACGATCGCCACCCCCGGATTAGCCAGCAAGCCGACCGTTCGTTTCAACAGATTGCGGCGCGGCGCGAAGTCTGCATCCAAAACCAGAATGATCGGTGCATTACTTGAGCCGGAGGTCACCGCGAGGGCATTGTTGAGATTACCGGCTTTTGCCGCCTTGTTATCCGACCGTGTAATATATCGCGCGCCTGCTTCCCCGCAGTAGTCGCGAAGCCAATTTCTCCGCGTGTCGTCGAGCACCCAGACAGTAAAATTTGGATAATCCAGTTCGAGCGCGGTTAGGATGGAGCGCTCAATCACCTCAAGCGGCTCATCATAGGTGCAAATGAAGACATCGACCGCGGGATAGACACCGCGGATGCGCATCTCGCGCGCGGCCCGATCGGCCTGTCCGGATCGATCGATGCTGCGGAACAGAATGACGATCGACATCAGCGTGTAAACGATCGCTATAAACTCGAGCATAAAGAAAAAGTGAGGCCAAAGGCTTTGCGCGGACATCTCAAGCCGCGGCAAGGTGTCGTGCCAGCGCCAGTAGACATATACCACGAGCAATGATCCGGCTGTCGCGCCGAAGATCATCCGATCGAGGGCCCGTGCGGGAGTGAGCAGACGGGCACACACGAGCAGTCCTATCAGCAGTCCAAGGTCGATCGACAGGATCGATGCGTTGTCGGCGGCGCCTTCAAGCATCAGTTTGCCTTCCGCCCGATGAACGGATTCCAGCCGGCTGCCGCCAGAACGGCCCATGCAGTGGCGCCGAGGTGGGGTCTTCGATAGTAAAAGAAGTCGGCGTTAGTGGCGGTGGGATCGAGCGACAAGCCGGTGGTCACTCTGGCGCTGCGCGTAGCGTTGAGGAGGCCGGATGGGGTTTGATCCGACCGGAGCGCATCCAAAATCTCCGAGCTGCGCTTAGGATTCGCGGACATGCGATACGCCAAGGCCGCTTGCGCGGTTCCTTCAACCCACAGACCATCACGATCTCCATTGAAGTCAAAGCCGCCAGGCACAGCCATGTGGGTTTCTGCGAAACCAAGCGCGGTTCGCCACGCGGAGGGCGCATCGGTGACTGCCATCCATGGCCAGAGCTGAACATCGAGCGCGAGCATAGCATTGTTGGCCATTTTTCCGTCGGGGTTACGCCCAAGCAGAAAGTGGTTTTCGCGAAACGAAAGGTCGAGAAACCGCCGCGCCTTCGACGCCGCCTCGGCATATTTCGCGCTGCCTGTTAGCCGCAATAGCCAGTTGGCCACCGCATACACATCCGCGTTGTGCTCGGTTGATACCCAGTCGAGTCGCACCTGGGCGGGATCGTAGCCATGAAAGCCGCCGCGAAACCCCTCAGTCTCAGCGCCGGTGTTGCCGGTGATCCAGCCGAGCAGCCGCTCGGCATCGGCGAGATACACGGCATCCCCGGTCTCCTGATGGAGCGTCAGCAACGCCAGCGCAGCCCAGGCGACGTTGCCGGTGGCAGTGCCATCCTGGGCAGGATCTTCCGCCCACAATTTTTTGTCGCCGTCCCACCAACCCGGAAGCGCCGGAGGACCTTCGCCAACCGGGCCCGCGCGATAGGCGTTGCGGATACGGCCGTCATGGAACGTGCGGTCAGCGCGCGCCGCCTTGCTGAGCGCATCGCCAATTAGCCGCGCGGCCGGCAGGTTTCCACAGGCCACCAGAGCGATCGTGGCCAGGGCGTTGTCATAGACAAATGCCGTCGTGGCAAGCCCGAGAGGCAAGCGACCTTCATTCTGCCCGGGTTCATAGCTTCGGATAAAGACCGGCTTGGAGCCGCGGGTTTGGGACGCCACAGCCCGCCTCAGTCCAGAACAATAGGGATTGTGGCCGGAGACTGGTTGGCCTATTGCCGGCGAGCCTGACAGAATCGCGACGCACACGCTAATAAGGATGGCCCGTATCACTTGGGAATGACCGCATCGGTGCGCTCATGGAGCGATTGCGCATTAGCGGATCCCCACGAGTTTACAAAAGTCGCGAGCTGCCGCCAGACGACCGACATGGACGGTACAGCGGGCCCGTTGTCCCGCGTTACCGTCACCCATTTACCGACTGCACACGGCGAGGATTGACCAGCCTCCTCGGACTCCGTACGCAGACCGTCGCCGTCCTTTTGCTCCGGCATAACGATCGCGTACATTTCCCGCCGTTCGGTTTGGGGAAATGGCACCGCGTAGCGTTCGTCGAGCTTGTCGCTGGTCTTTGGCACGAGCGAGGTAACGATGCCGGATTTGAAAGGTGCGCCATCAATCCGGACGTGCGTACCGGCCGCCAGGTTCTGACCCTGCCGGTAGGAAAAAATGGCGACGACAAACTGCTGCTCGCAATCGACCAGCGAGGCTAGCGCATCTCCAGCTCTAACATGCCGTCCCTCGGAGGCTTCGACCGACAGAACCATACCTTGGCTCGGAACGTGGACCTGCGCCTCGGATAGCTTGTCCAGCCGGATGCGCTCCGCTTCAATCGGCCCCTTTTGATCCGCGAGCTGCGCGGACAATTCAGTCGCTTCGATTGCAAGACGCTTGGAGTCGAGGTCAATATCGCGTCGCTTCTGAACAAGTGTGGCAAGGGAAAGCAGATCGTCGCCGACATAGATTCCCTTTTCCAGCGCCTCCAGCTGATTGATTTTTTGGTCGAGCTTCGCCTTTTCGGAGTCCGTATTGTGACGCGCTGCCGAATATCGCTTCAACGTCGGATTCAACATGTCCATACTCGCTATATTGCGTTCGACCATTTTGGTCTGCCGATCGACCTGCGCCTTCTGCGCCCCGCCAAGTGAGTCGGATTCGGCGACCTTGGCACGCAACTCCTCGATCTGTGATATGAATTGGGATTTCATTTGCGCGAGCTGGCCGTCGATTTCGCCATTCAGCTTTGCCAAATAACTTAAGTCGGAACTCAGCTTTTCTTGCGTCGCCGCCAATTTCTGACGTGCATCAGACGCCTTTTGCTCGAGCATGATCAGGGTGGTCCGATCGAGCCTAGCATTGGAGATATGTGCCAGCTCATCCCCGGCGTTCACCTCACGCCCCGCAGCCGTCGATAATGACTCAATATCTCCATTGATCGGAGCGGTCAGAAGTTTGACAGGTGCATTGACGATAGCCCGATCTGATTGATCCGCTACAATCGGCGGAACCACGGCCGAAATCATGAGGGCGGAAAGAGCTCCAGCAACTACTAGAGATGATACGCGCAGAACAACGGGATGCCCTCCGCGGGGCGAAGGCCCACCCGATTGACTCGTCGGTAAATCGAACATTTATTTCCCTTCAATGTTGCGCGCTTTGAAGGGCGTTGCCTCCCCAAATTTTCCGCGATCCCACTGTCACGCTGTTCATTATTTTCGAACCAACGATGTGCGCTGCATTTCGATCAAATGATCGGTTTCAAGTTTTGTTACACAGCGACACGCGATGCTATCGCGCACGACAGGAAATGTTCCTGAGGGTGATGCGTTGACATCGGTTTACTTTACAATTGTCAATTCCGAAAAGTTCAACGAGAACCAGGATCGTCGAATTTATCTCGACGCATCGTCGAACTTTTGACCAGTAAACAGACGCTGATAGCAAACGCCCTGTCCGGGATCAGCGCCTATGGCACAGAATTTAAGGAGAGTTCGGTTCTCGTCGATGACGAAGGAACGAACATGACTACGAAGTCTCGCAGCAGGAAAAGTTCTGCCGAACGGGTTGTCAAAGACATTCGCCGCGCCACCCGGCGCCATTTCTCGGCGGAAGATAAAATCCGGATTGTGCTTGATGGCTTGCGCGGTGAAGACAGCATCGCTGAACTGTGCCGCAAGGAAGGGATCGCTCAGAGCCTTTATTACGTCTGGTCGAAGGAGTTCATGGAGGCAGGCAAGCGGCGGCTGGCCGGTGATACGGCGCGAGCTGCGACAAGTGGTGAAGTGCAAGACCTTCGCCGTGAGGCGCATGCCCTGAAGGAGGTGGTTGCCGATCTGACGCTGGAGAACCGTCTGCTCAAAAAAAGCATGATCGCGGATGGGGGCGAAGACGAATGAGATATCCCGCATCCGAAAAGCTTGAGATCATCAGGCTCGTCGAGCAATCGCATCTGCCGGCAAAGAAGACACTCGACAAACTGGGCATTGCACGTCGAAGCTTCTATCTCTATGGACGACTCTCCCGTTGCAAGTCGATTTTGATCTGATCTGCTTGGCCCGTTGCAAACATCTATCCGGCGTCACCCGAAGTGATCAGGGC
>NZ_JAVDPZ010000068.1:0-7856 GCF_031453995.1 Nitrobacter vulgaris
GGGAGGATTACAACCAACACCGACCACATTCGGCACTCGGCAACATCACACCCGCCGAGTTCGCAACGAAATCCACGCTGGAAAAACAGGCCGCATAAGGCCAAAACGAAACCCAGGACTCTCCCTCAAGCTGGAGGAGACTAGGGTCCCAGGTCAACAGGTGTCGATCGGCTCACTCGGGTCGCACTGGTGAATCAAGGCCGACGCTTCGAATGCCGTCCAGAGCGGCATCTTGCACCAGACCTCATAAATTTCGACCAGGTCTTCCTGTTCTTCTTCGTACCACTCTTGAGACATCTGAATCCGGAGGCTAGTCAGCGGGGGGCGCTGGATAGAACACAAACCCGAGTACCACTTCGGAATAGATCAGGGTATCCGCGGACTCACCGGAAAGAGCTGATCTCGCACGCGCCAAACTGAATTGAGATCGAGTTTCTCTCCCTTGAACAGGACTTTCTTTCTCGCGTTACTCCGCTTAAAGTAGTCACTCATATTCATCCAATAGATTCGATCTCCTAGACTTTCATCTTGGAGGAGAAGCACGGAATACACATCAGTCCTCAAGCGAATCCATTGACCAAGGTGAGCCTCAGTCCTAACGTCAAATCGGATTTTACCGCCTCGGATCCGGACGTTTTCGAAAGTATTTCCAAACCTCAGCTGAATGTATATTTTCTTACCGTCAAAACTTCCAGAATCGCTTCTGAACAATATTTCGCCGTCGATACCATCCCTTGATCCATTCAGCGCGCGGAATTGCTGGTTTGCGTCGGCGCAAATGGTCATTACATGGCCAATGACACCTTGCTCCACCGACTGTTCGTCACGTTCAAATTTTTCTCGCGCCTCCAATTTCGTGACTTGACGCGCTATTGGTGTGGAAGCGAGCCGTTCTTCGACGTGATCGAAGAAGATCACGCGGGCATCGCAGTTCTGGCATGTGATGAAATCTCGGCCGGCCTCCAAGCGCTTCCGGATCATTGCTGCATTGTCAACCGCCTGGCCGCAATCTTTGCACACATATCTTCGCTGACGTTGTAAACCGCGAGCATACTTGTCCAAGTGACGTTGAACGAACTCGATGAAGATCACTTTTAGTTCGTCGGGAACACCCGCATCGAAAAAGACACTGAGTTTGCCAACCCCGTCGCCTAGTGGTTGAAAAATGACGCCGACTATCTGCCCCTTCGTTGTTGCGAACTCCGCAGCGTTGCGCCACAACTCCCTCTGATCGAAGATGCGGCTATACCAGGCTCGGACAACGAGCGTTGTGTAAATTGTCTGCAATTCGCCAGTAAAAGTATAAGATATAAAGATTTCCGGATGGCGAGGAATCTCGCGGTCTCTTCGGTATTGGGACGGAAAGATGAGGAGAGTTGCTCCGTTTTCTACCTCGCGAATGCAAAGCGAATGATCCAGTAGGGTTTGAACAAGGGCGCGTAGAAGCAATTCCTCGTCTGCCCTCGATATCAAGCGGTCAACGCCAAAAAAATCGAACCCCTCGCTGTAGATCGATTCCTCTGTAATACAGCCAATTTCGTCCTTGTGAGTTCGTGCGGCGCGAATTATGGCGCTCGCGTAGCTATTCAAAATGTCGGGCCTCAGAACTATGAGATCACCGAAACGAAGGGGACGAACGAGGCCTTGATTGGCGAGCAAGGTGACTGCAGTGCGGACGATACCCTCTCCAAATCGTTCCTCCGGCATTTCCTGTTCGATACGCTGATTTAGTTCGGAGAATCTTAGCAAACGGATCTCTTCGTCATCGCGCATTGCTACGACTGTATCCTTCATTTTGGCAAGCAGGCGCGGAGTGAAAGTAGACGGCATTTCATCCCAAGGGATAGATCGGGCAATGGCTTCCTTTAGTTTTGACGGTCGGCCTGAGTTCTGGCTATCCGAGCAGTTATCTCCGCGCTTGGCGCTCACTGGAATGCAATCTAAGAAATCATGCTCTTTCACAAATCGATCGATCTTGCGGTCACTTATGGTCATTCCGCCGACATCGACTCGAGTAGGAATTAGAAGCTTGGCGATCTTGCGATCGGAACCCTCATAGGAGCCTGCGGATTCCAGCGCCTTCAGCCAATCGATCGATTCAGCAAAAGGATCGTTTTTTTGCGGATTAATTAGGAGCAGAGCAAGAGCTGTTTCCTCGAAGTAAAGCTGGTGAACCAATCGGTAGTCAGGCTGCCCGGCGAAATCCCAAAGCAAAGCTTCGCGTTCGACGTAGTCCGATTTTTCAACAGGAAGATCAAGCTTCCAAACCTTCATTCCATGCGTAGACTCGGTGGCGACGAATTGGTCCTGAACTAATCGGTGCGCGAGTGTCGTCTTCCCCACACCACTCTCGCCAACTAGCGCCACTTTTGCATTGACGTAGGTCCGGACGGCTACAGCTGACTTAAGAGGAAGTGCCTCAGGGTGGATGGCTAGAATTTCGATCGTGTTATCTGCGCCAGGAGTGGCAAGCAGTTCGCCTTCCGGATTGAAGGCAATCTTGGTCATGAGGCAGCTTGAAGAGTCTCGTGGAGTAATTGACACCAACCGCCAAGTGGCCGTGTTCCAAAACTGAAGTTCACGAGAAGAGTAAGATGCCAAAAGACCGTGCTTTGCCGATAGCGACAACCCGCTCACGCCTTCAGTGTGGCCCTCAAGAATATGAAGATGCCTGCCTGACTCAGCTTCCCAAATTCGGATGGTTTTGTCTTTTGATCCAGAAAACAGATACTTGCCGTCGTTGCTCCAAAGCAATGACCACACCGTTTCGGAATATAATACGAGAAGTTGCTTCCCGGTTTGCGCGTGGAAAACAGCAAACTCGCCTGACATCCGGGAAATAGCGAGCTTTTCCTCGTCAGGAGACCATGCGATGCAATTTACCGGAGAGCCAGTCGCTTCAACAAAGGTGGAGATCTGTTGCGTTCTCAAGTCTATCCGCCATACCTTCCCATCTCGGTCGCCGATGAAAACCCATTGTCCACTTGGAGACCATTCGCTGACCACAGCGTCTGTAATTAGCTTGAACGAACGGCGTGACTCGGTGGGAGACCACAATTGGGGCGCTGCGAGGAGTGCGGTTGATATTATCTGGCTCGAGTCGGGCGACCAACTCAGATGCCAAACTTCTTCCTTCCCTTGCCTGAACACACGACCCGGACGATTTGAAAAGGGTAACCACAGCCTCGCCGTTCCGTCTTGACTAGCGCTCGCCAACAGCTTTCCGTCTGGCGACCACGCTAACGTATGCAAGTGATCGGTGTGGCCTTTCAACGTGGCGAGCTTCTCAATGCCGTCGCGAATGCGGGTTTCTGCTGCGATTGGCGGTGGCTCGCTGGGACCTTCGTTTGATCGGGAAGGACTGTGACCGCTCACGTTTGCGGGAATCTTGTTTGTCGCTTTGATGTCGCATGCGGTCAGGAGTTCTTGAAACGATTGTTCGGTGCTTCGTCTGTAGTCGACGAACTTGTAACGACGTATCGTGTCCGGCAGATCGCACTCGCTCAACTTTATAGGAATGAAGCGACGATGCTTGTTTGTTGGATCGCGGAATAAGACGGTGCCACGTTCAAGCGCCACCCAGTTTGAGTTCAGGGCTGCTTGCGACAAGCAAAGTACGAGAACCCGCGACTTCTGAAGACCCTCTTCGATTTTGAGGTAAATGTCCTCTCCATATTTGATCGACCATTCATCGAACCAAACACGAGCGCCCGCGACCCGCAATCGCTCCGCGATTTGACGGACTCGTGGTTTGTCTGCCGAGTTATGGCTCAGAAATACGTCAAATAAGAAGTTAGCCTCCATCAGAGTGTGCTCGCCGTTGTTGGCTGGTCGGTGAAGCATGCGCATCGGTTTGCATCAATGGCACGAACTTCTTTGCTGAAGCTCCATTTACAAATCTGTCGCAAATTAGGTCGATGTTCCGCTTTTTCTCGATTTCGTTCGAACCTAGCCTAGCCAGATCGGCAATCGCCAATTCATTGGCGTTGTCCAGAGCAAACCGACCGTGATCCGCTTTGAAGTCGACTCGGTGAAGTCGACAATCGAGCAATAGACTCGCTTCTGCTTGAGCCGCCTCGACCTGCGCCTCCATCATCAAGTCTACGAGACCAATATTCCACTTGAGAGCACTAGCTCTACTATTCCGGGCTATGCTGAATGGCTCGGTCGTTGTACCAATGCTTAGAATATTGATTTCGCTTAAGGGCTGCCTGAGCACCGCTGCTGCCTCGACCAAGGCAATCATAACGGTGCTGTTTGCCCACACTCCGCCATCCACAAATCGACCGTCTCGATCAGTCCTGGCCGCAGCGAAGTAAGTTGGAGCCGCTGACGTCGCCAAAGCAACATCGATCGCGGCAGTTTTCACGTCATTCACTAGGCCGGCAGCATGGGCAGTTTTGAAAACGTAAATACGGCCCCCAACAGCATCATAGGCGGGTATAACGAGCCGACATTTAGATTCCCCGAAGCTGCGTTTGCCTAGGACGTTCGATAGCTCTTGTCGGAGAATGGTTTGAGAATGTTTTGGGCCGACAAAAAGTTGTCGAATGAGTGCTGTGGACCTCTCTAACAAGCCGGTGGACGGAAAGATTCTTGGGCCTCGATCGCGGTAGAATGACAGGAGGCTCTGAGCGGAATGTCCAAGAGCGAGGCCTATGGCAACAATTCCGCCAGTAGAAGTACCAGCGATCAGGTCAAAGTGATCAATAATAGATTTGTTTGTGAGATTTTCGATTCTTGCCAAGGCGGCGGCGGTAAACACCCCTTTGATGCCGCCTCCGTCGAGACACAGAATCCGAAACATGAGGATGCCAAATCAACCAAGATTATGAGTTTCCGCCTGTTCAACCAGCAGGTTAAGCGATTTGGCTTGCGTGCACAACCATCGGTAGCCCGCATCGGTACAGAGTAAGGGCGCAGGTCTCTACTCGCAACCATCCGAGGACCGCTCCGGAACAGGTTTAATTGGCTTTCGCGAGCCCGGCCACGCACCTTGTTTCTCAGCTATTTTCGATGGCCGGCCCCCGCAAAATCTATGCCAAGCTTCCATGAGCCTGCGGCGTTTCTCCAGGGCGTCACCACGTCTATACGCACGTTCGGCTTTGTCCCCAACTATGTGCGCAAGTGCAGCTTCCGCGACCTCTCGCGGGAACGCAGTGGCATCGCCGGCCCAGTCTCGAAACGATCTGCGGAATCCATGGGGGGTGCGTCCACCTGCATCCGTTCTAGGACGCTTCCATTGAGGTCTCGGACAGTGGCTTGCCTTGCTTCCCCCCGGGAAAGACGAACTGGCCCTCCTCGGTGCGCAGGGGTTTCATGTGCCGCAAGATTTGAATTGCCTGGCCGGTGAGCGGAACACGGTGTTCGCGACCACCCTTCATGCGGGGGCCTGGGACGATCCAGAGTCGTTCATCGAGCGATAGCTCAGGCCAGACGAGACCGAATACTTCGCCGGAACGCGCCAAACGTTGATTCAAATCAAAGTCAAAGCATGATCAGTGATTGTATTGTTACTTTTCTCTCGTGACGCTCTTATGAGGTTATGCTTTTCATGCCGAGTGAAACGGTTTGGCTACTGCCATCGAGCCAAATTTTTATTATGCTTCACCGCGAGGTGAAATACAGCGCCGCTACAATCCTAATTAGTTTCAACTTTTCTGGGCCCTGCATATCGGGCTCGGCTGCATCAACTAAATCAATAGGTGAGAGGAGTAAAAAGATAAACCGCATATTGACGCTCATGATTTTTGCCTTCTGCTTATTTGGAGGCATTCTGTCGGCGAATGCGCAGTCGACGATTGTGTGTAGAGGGTACAACCATTGTCCTTCCAGGTGCGATATTTGCATCGACTGTGCGTACTCCTATGCAGCTTGGGCAGAGAAAGCCTGCAAGGTCTCCGGTACGTCCGAACCAGCAAAGTACATGGCAAGTAAGATGCGCTCCTCCAAAACGTGTACGAACCGAAATGTTTGTGAAGGCGCGTGCGATTTAGAGGACTACAAGATAACTTGTAAGTAGCAAAAATTGATGGAGGCGCGCCCTTCGAGCCACCGCAGGGCGAATTGGTGAGTGTCATGCCCGATAAAGGTCCGGAAAAGCTGCTGCTCTTCATCAGTCACAAGCATGAACATCGATCCATCGCCGATGCTCTGCGGAGTTTCATTGAAACGACTACGGGGGGCAAGGTTGAGGTTTTTCAATCCTCTTCGGAGCAAGCCGTCGGACCACGACTAGGGTTTTTGTTGAACAAAGAACTGAAGACCGCCTTATGGAGAGCCGGTGCATTCGTAATGATTTATACACACCCTAGTCTCGACTGGAGTTACTGCATGTACGAGTATGGTGTCGCCAACAACCCGGATAGTCCGGATACGAGGATCATTCTACTCCAGTGTTGTGACGCCGTACCTTCATTGTTCCATGGCCAAGTCAACGTTAATCTGCGCAATTTAGTAGACATCCAGAAATTCACTAATGAACTCTTGACCACCCCCAATTTTTTCCCGGGCAACGGTGCTATCACTCAGCATCAGTCCAATGGCCAGATAGTGGCAGCCGCGGCCGCAGACTTGTTCCAGAAGCTTCAACCTTTGTTGCCACCCCCCAGGCCCGTCACCCATGAGGAGTGGCCAGCTTATCCCTTTCTCCAACTTCAACTCGACCTGAAGCACGTCGAAGCCATTAAAAATGGACCCGGTGTGACGCGAATTGATTCCAACTCACCGCCTAATGATCGTCTGCGGCTTATATTTGAGGTGATCCAAAAAGAGGCCGTAGTAACTGGTAGCGATACATATACGCAGCATCTGTTCGCCTCCCCTGCCTTTGAGCAAGGGACGAACCTTGAGACGCTGGCGAAGATTTGTATGGACAACGAAAAGAGTAAGTCGACCCCGCCTTGGATCGAGTCTCTGTGTAGGCAAATCGCACAAGCCGCACGGTGGCAATTCCCTCCTGTCATCTGGGAATTGATGCATGGCGTTAATGATGACGCGTGGTATGCCCCGGCTGTAACGCGCGTCCGGCGTTTGCCAGGACAGCATATTCAGTTTGATATTTACTTTTTTAGATTCGAGGTAGCCCCGACAAGGAAAGGTCGTAAGGTTAGTCACGGTCGCCTCGCCGCCATCGAACGAAAGCCCGCTCGAGGCCAGCGAGCCACCCGTGCGACCCTGATGAAGGCCAATACAAGGTAACTGCGCGACAATCTATCTAATAGAGAGCGTGGCCCCGCTTGTTTGAACATCGCCCCGCGGAATTTAAGTGGATTCCTGCCGGGTTACGCTGAGCGCGGGGCTTTGCGATTTTGCTGCGGCGTCGGGATGGCGTAGCCCGACCTGTCCTTATCGCAAATCAAATCCGGGTTTATTGATGATGCAGTCCCCCCAGGATCGGATGGCAGATAATGCGTCCAGCTGTCTCGGCGACTGACCTGAGACCCTGAACTTCTTCCAGAATTGGGTAGAGTCCGTCGATCACGGAGATGGACGATGCGAGCCTCGCGGTTCACTGAGGAACAGATCATCGGGATGCTGAAGGAGCAGGAAGCCGGAGCGAAGACGGAGGTCTGCCGCAAGCGTGGCATCTCGGCTGCGACCTTCTACAAGTTCAAGGCGAAGTTCGGCGGGATGGATGTGTCCGACGCCCGTCGCCTGAAGGCGCTGGAGGACGAGAACGCCCGGCTGAAGAAGCTCTTGGCCGAGCAGATGCTCGACAATGCGATCCTGAAGGATGTCACCTCAAGAAAATGGTGACGCCTGTCAACGGCGGAGCAAAACCAAGCCACGGAGGCGGAGTAAAAGCAGGCCAGTCTGGGCGCGGCAGAGGCCGCTCGCGAAGCGCGCTTTTCCCT
>NZ_JAVDPZ010000069.1:0-7680 GCF_031453995.1 Nitrobacter vulgaris
CACCCGATACGACAGGCGAACAGAACACTTCACAGGCTTCATCAAGCTCGCAGCAGCCATGATATGGATGCGATGAATGTCGATCGGTTCTAGTCCGGCACTTTGTCGGCTTTCACCACCTATGCACTAGGCTCTGCAAGGAGCGGTTCCTGGAGCGCCGAGCCCGCGAGATAGCCTATAGAAAATTGCTCAATCGCATCTCTCATAACCGGACAGTTTTGAGATTCCGGCACCGCCAATCCTTGCCGTAAGATCGCGCGCTATTCCGAGCATCACCGAGAGCAGTTTCTGTCGGCGGATGAGCTAGGACGGCTTGGGACAGTCCTGCGACAGGCCGAGAGCGAAGGCCTGCCGGGGAAAATCAGCGCTGAGGGAAAGGCGACGGCCAGCCAGATACGGCAGGTGACGGTCGCGCTCGCCTACGACAAGCAGAACCCGCGTATCGAGCTCGTGATCCAGCCGCAGAATGCGGCGTAAAGACCGCTAAATTGCCCAATTTGAGCCACGTTTCGACCGGAACGCCCCCGGCGCGCGACCGTTAGCCTCCCCGTATGTCCAGCATGGTGAACAGCCATGTCAGACGCAACCGGTGTAGGCAGCATCTCCAGCGGAACGCTCGACGCCGATGCCAAGAAGAGACCGGCAAGACGATGGAGCAGCTCACCGCGGAGAAGCGGAAGCAGCTCGACGAAAAGATCGCGAAGGACGGCTACGAGAACATCAAGTACGCCAAGCCCGGCCGCAGCGACATCTGGCCGTAAGGTCACGCGCTAGGGACCCGCACCCCCCGAAGGCCCCTCGTCCCCAGTCGCGCAAGCCGCCAGCTCTTGAACGGGCTGGCGGCTTTCGTTTTGCGCCATGGCACCGGGATGACGCAGGAGAGAGTAAACCATAAATCTGAGAGGGAAGCGTCGAAGCACAGCACCCATTGCAACCAAAGCGGAATGGAACGCATTATGCAAACGCATTATGCAGCAGCTTTTGACCCCTGGTGGGAGGGTAGCGACATGAAGAAGAAGCTGATGATGATCGCGACCGCGGCAACGCTTGGAAGCGCGCTCGCCGTATCGGCGCCTGCACAGGCCCAGCGATACGGACCGGGTCTCGGGGTCGGCCTTGCCGCCGGCGCGGTCGCAGCGGGCGCAGCGGCAGGTTCCTACTATGGGCCGTACGGGTACTACGGCGGAGGCCCGTACCACGGATACAGACCGATTTATTACGGCAGCTGGGGCGGCTATCCTCCGTCGTATTACGGCGGATTTGCTCCGGTCTATTACGGCGGGTGGGGCCCCGGTTACTTCGGCGGAATTCGAGGCTGGGGCTATCGACGCTACTGATCCGAACTGAAGCACCGGAGGGACCCTCACTGCGATCCCTCCGGGACACGGACGCGCCTGCATGCGGGAAACGGCATGCTGGCCTTGCGCATGCGCATGGCAGCGGAAGAGCCTAAGGGTTCGCCGCCCGTCCATATGCGAACGCGGGCAACGGGTAACGCGAGTTCGATTCCGCGCGCCGTACAATTCGGCATGACTTCATAGCCTGGTCGGCTTATGCGAGACCGTCGCGAGCTACGTAGAGATTCACCGCACCACCCCCGGCAGCGAGGGTACGGAACAACGCGCGAAGGTACCGTGTTGGATCTACCGCTTTCCCGGTAGTCCCGCCGACACGGAGAAGACGAAGTATCAGTATGAAGCACCGCGCGAGGACGTGCGGCGCGCGGCCATTGGCCCGGATGGCGAGCCGGTCCGGGGTGCTACTGAGATTCATAATCACGACGGCCGCGAGATCGTCATTGTCCCGACGTTGGAAAAGCGCGAAATGGTAGTTTCTCGAACCCGACCGAAGCCCCCTCGTCACGAGCATCCGCTTGACGATGTGAGGTTGCCTGCTGCACTGGCGGGTGGAAAGTGACATTGGCCCCGCCAGTGAGATCGCTTGAAGCACCCCGTCGAAATCGGCGGGGTGGCGCATGACAAGCTCAGAGTGGCGTCGGCAATGCCGACACCGCCGGTCAGATGGGCAGCAAGGCTAGCGGTTGCCTTGCGCAGTTCGTATGTCGTCCGCGACCGTCGGGACCGGCGGTTTCATGCTCATCTCTGCGACTGCGTCTGCGTTGCGGTATTCGGCGCACTCACGCCGGATTTCGGTGGCGTGCCGCGCCCGGTTAAGACTGAGAGACTGAGCAGCAACACGAGCACTGCGACACCGATAGCCCAGCCGATCGTGGTGTTGTTGACGCGCCTTATATGGTCCTTCCCCCTGGGGGATTGTCATTTGGGGATGCCATGTTGCCTGCGCTCCATGCCTGTCTAGGAACAACAACCGCACAGGGTTTTCACAGTTCCTGATGTAGCCCCGCGCTCAGGCCAAATGGTTGAAAAATCGGAAGCTGACGAGGGACAAAAAAAGGTGGCCCGACTCTGCAAGAGAGCACCGGCTGTCACTATATGTTCGGCCGTGGGGGCAATAAAAAAGGAGCTCCCTATGTCCAATCAGAACGAGAAAAATCCGGACCTGCAACAGCAGAACCAAAGTCAAAATCCGAGCCAGCAGGCCGACGAGGACGAAATCAGGAAAGCCGAAATCAGGAAGGCCGTAAGGGCAGATATGATCGACCCGAAACATCCTCACGGCCAACAAGATACTGAGTATAGCGGTGGCACCTGATAGGGCCGAGCATCGCCGGGTGGCCCGCTGTACGCTTCACGTGGGTCTTTCTGCAGGCGGCTCGTCTCAGCACTCCCGGTTTCGCTTTTAACTCGGCCCGGTCGACAGCGCAGTCGGTAACTTCACGGGTTGAGTTGATACGGGCCGTCCGCCGCTGCGCACCGCGCATCCGGCCTTGTCGGCTTCGGTCCGCGGGCAGTGTGTGGCATTGACGCCGCCGATTTGCATAGTTGCCGCAGCCGGACCCACCTTTGAATGGAGACGACTCGGGGCAATCGAGCCGGTCATTTCAGACCGAAGGCCGTGGGCGCAAGACTCCCCCGCGTACACACTCTCCTATGCGACAAATCGCCACGTGCGCACCCCATCTAACCGCCCCGCGGATGGCCAACGGATGAATGCCCAAATCCCAACGAGAAGCGCGGCTATCGGCAGCGGGTCAAATTTTATCTAACTATTTGATTTTGTTGGTGCAGTTGGGTGAGAACCGCGATGGCTCAGCTAAAACGTTGATAAATCTATCGAATTTCGCGCAACTGTCCTGAGTTTTGTATCAGGTTTTTGTATTCTCGCAAGCCTCAGCCCACGCCACGGCCCCGGGCGACCGACACGGGCTCATATTGTTTGACGGGCAGGTCAGAAGCACCGCGCTCCTCTATGAGCCGCGCGGGCTAACCCAATCCGCTTGGACTTAGTGAACCAAGTCTGTTCCGAGCCATCCCACCCGTAGTATTTCGCTTCGAAAGCATTCATGGCCGCTACGGTCTGGCTGAGTATGAGCACGACATCGCTGTTTTGCGGCAATCGTCCTCGTTGAGTTCGTCCAGATAGTCGCGGTTGGGCTCTCCGTCCAACAACTGATGGGTGGCCTGCGGCAGCCTGTTCACCATGCGCACCTTCGTTTGCCCAACTTGACCATCGGGCTTCTTTCGGGACAGCTCTTGGAACTCCTTGTACATAGCTTCGAGCAGCGGGTTGAGCGTCGCGTATTCCGGCATCATGCTCTTGAGTGACGCGGAGCACCAAGCGGTTGAGCAAAGCAGCGCCGCTACCAAGCGCGCAATCGATCGGCTGGATGCGCGCATCGCACATCTGCAGTCGGAGTTGCCCTCCATTATCGAAGCCGAATTGGCGGCTGAGGCCGCAGCCAAGGACGAAGCTCTGTGTAAGCGGGCTGAGGCTTGCCGGAAGCGAACGCCGTCGAGGGCAAGCAGATTTTGGCGGAGATCGATAAGCTGTCATCGCGGCTGGGTGACCATCTCGCACACCTCAAAGAAATCGGCGATGAAACGAATAGCGTCAATATGGCGCTACATGCCAACTCGGTCGCCGAGAGCATCACTTGCTACGAGAATTTGTATCGCAGCCCCCGGGCCGGCCTCTACGAGTTCCCGTTTTCCGAAATCATCCTCCCCGCCGCCTTCACGGGTGGCAAGCAGCATTGGCCCCGATAGTGATGGGCGAACCTGCGCACCCCGTCGAAATCGGCGGGGGAGCCCCGGGCCGTTTTGGTTATTTAATTGAATTCAAATGTGGTCAACTGGTTTAAATAATCGTATAAGTTGAAACGATTTCCTGTTCTCTGAATTTGCATTGAGGGCTCGAAACCATTTTTTGGGAGGCTCAGATGTGGACCCCGGCGTTCCTTGGAACAAAACCTTTTTTCCTAATTATTTTGGCCCTGATAGTCTCAGCCGGGACTGGCTATGTGTATTACAATGGCGGTTTATCAACCGATCTGTTCGGCTCCTCCTCCGGCTGGAAGCCTGGCGGCGTCCACGGAGCTCCGGGGCCTTTGATGGGAGCGGCCGGGCTACCGCTGCTTGCTGCTTATGGCGTTTATCGAATGGTCCGACGCCGCAGAGGCAAATAGACGTGTAGGACGAAAACCCCGCTCCGGCGGAAGGTCAACTTTCCGTTCTTCCGGCTATCGCATCGCGTTTCTAAACGAGAAGCGACACACTCGCCCTACCATCAACATCATGGGCAGCGATGACGCCCCGCGATTTTCGGATATATGCGAGACGGGGCGATATCTGAGCGCTCCGGAGGGATTGATCTTCTGGCAGACCGCTAGACTGAATCGGCATACGAAAGTTGGCTTGAACCATTTATCGGGTTCGATCGTCTCATCATCGCTGGGGAAGTTTTGAGGACCAGTAACCAGACAGCGCCGTCGGCGAACATATTCCGCCGTGCGGCGTTGTGCGTTTGCAGGTAGGAAAATTCCTACCATTAGAGCCAAAGCAAAACCCGCCGACGAAGAAACTCGCCGGCGGGTTTGGGATGGGACAAGGGGGATTGCTTACCTGTCCTTTTCGGATGATGCGTGACGCATCAGGCCAAATTCAGGCGATTCGACTTTCACTACCAAGCACGCTTACGCGAAGTGAAAGTCATACTGATTGAAATCGGCTAGCTTGGCATTCTTCAGCGTTAGCGAGTCATTTCCAGTGGAAATGACGACGTCCTGACCAACTTGGCTTGCGTGAGAAAGGACATTCGCAAAACTGTCGAACACGCTTTTGCTGAACTCGATCGTATCGTGTCTCCATCCGACTGCATCGAAGTCTTTGATGGTGTCATTGCCAAAATTATCGGCAAACACAAATGTATCATCGCCGCCGTTGCCAACGAGGAAGTCGTTGCCAGTCGTGCTCTTTAAAGTGTCGTTTCCGGTCGAGCCCACTATCGTCTGGCCCGAAGTAGGAACGGTCGGCGCAGCTGCACTGGAAGCACCGATCTGCCCGTCACCGTTGAGATCCTGATGGAAGCTCGTCTCAAGCGATTTAAGGCCAGAGTTCGTACCCGACACGGCGCCGCCCGACGTGGAGCCGGTCAGGGTACTGACATGGGAAACGTAGTTGCCGTTGTTGTCGGTGTTCCAGGCCGTGTACAGACCGGTGCTCGCCTCCTTCCAGGCAACCTGATAGCCCGTCGTCGTCTTCTCCGCAGCAATTGGCGCCCAGGTGCCATCGGTCCCGTCCACAAAAGCCACACCATCAATCTTCAGCGAGGGGCCCGATCCGCTGCTACTGTTGAGATAATATTTGTCACCGCTCTCAACGAGACTTGTCGCACCAGCCGACTCGATTATTTTACCAGAAGTTGGCGTTGGAGCTGTCGTTGGCGCTGACACCGATATCCCGCTGGCTGCGGAGGCAGAGCTGGTATTGCCGGCGGCGTCCATTGCCTTGGAGGTAAAGTTGTGACCGCCATTGGCCAGATCGGTCGCCTCAAAGCTCCAGGCACCGCTGCTGTTTGTTGTAGCGGTACCAATCTGGTTACCACCGTCGAAAACCTTGACCGTGCTAGATGCTTCAGCGGTCCCTTTCAGGATGAAGTCGTTATTCGCTGTTGTGCCGCTGACCGCAGCGCCGCTCGTCGAGTAGATCCCCATCTTCGGTGCGGTAGGCGCATGAGTGTCGATCGTAACGGAAATGGCTTCCGAGGCCGCACTGGTCTTACCGACCGAGTTAGTATCCGTCGCCGTCAGCTTATGAAAGCCGTCACTCAGTGCCGATGTGGTCACGCTCCACTGACCGCTGCTGTTCACCTGTACGGTGCCTACCTTGCTCGCGCCATCGAACACATTCACAGTGGTATTGACAGGAGCTGAACCCGTCAGCGTCAAGGTGTTGTCGTTGGTAATACCGTCGCCAACTTTCCCGCTGTCGGTCGAGTAGGAATCGATATGGGGCGCAGCTAGTGTCGTACCCGGCGTAGGCGCTGGCGCCGGCGATGGTGCGGGCGTAGGTGCCGTCGTGCCACCTTCCACTGGTAAGGGCGCCTTAATCAGAGCTCCCGGAACGAGTTCACCGTTCACGATCGTCGCATAACGCACATTATCCCATTGGGTGATGTGTATGTCCGACCTGATTTCCTCAATAACCAACGGGTCAAACATGAACGGCCCAACAAAATACACGTCTTTGAGGGCTACAGTGATGGGCTGATCATCTGCGTAAATCTTCAGACCAGTTGGCCCTCCTTGGAACACCACGTTGTTCAGGGTGACCGAGCCGCCGTAATTGTCCGCGATGAAGAGCCCAGCATTTGCGGCGCTATTATGCGATACGATTGACGTGTTCGTGATAGTCAGGTTGCCACTTGAACCAGGGCTGTAAGCCTGAATGCCGTCGGCGTGATCGGCACCAGTGCCGGTTGTTTCGATATATGAATTATTGATGACGATGTTGCCATCTCCCCCGAGACGCACACCTTCTCTCGAATCAATGCGGACCTGGTCTACAGTAAACGAGCCCTGGCCGACAACCGAAGCAATGTTTCCCGTATCGGTGATACTCTTGTCCGAAAGTGTCGCCCCATTTTTCAGTGTGACCGCATTCGAGCTTGTAACGCCGCTAAACATCGGGTCATTCCAACTTAAAGGAATGGCTGCCATCTAATATTCTCCTAATAGTCGATCGTTTCCCCATGGCACGCGCCCCATCGAGGTCCCCCGGGCGACAATACCGAACGAAATGCGCCCATCAGCGCAGGGTTGCTGCTCTAGTCATCGGGAAGGGCTTTTTTGGGACGACATGATGACCATGTCCGTTCATGCGGAGATCGAAATCTCAGCGCAGGTCATCGAGTTCCGGATGAAGCGTCGGTAACGTGCGAACCCGCCAGTGAGGGGACTCACCGGCGGGTTCTGAGGAGGACGGGTCGGAGAAAGACCCGCCCATTTGTTAATCCTAGCAATCGTGAGTTGTTCCCGAAAGAGAAAGCCCGTCTTGGGGTTAACGACTGCATGTCGCTGAATAAAGGTAGTGCGCAGCAAACGTTGCACCGACTGCCAGAATAACAGGGATCGATCCAGCAAGATTAGAAAGGCCAGCATCGCCATGCACGCACCGCCATTGCTGAGCAATATTGCCTTTAGGTCTCCGTGCCGGTGCTGACGGCCGCTTAGAGCCTGTTTGAAAATTGGGCTAGGCGGGGATTCCGGTATCGCAGCGAATATGATTCACACTTGGGATGTGGACACGCAAGCAGCGAAGC
>NZ_JAVDPZ010000070.1:0-7330 GCF_031453995.1 Nitrobacter vulgaris
TGAAGGTGCGCTTGAACTGGCGCGCCGAAATCCCCTGGTACAGGTAATCCTTCTTGACCGCTTCTGTCTTGCGTCCTTCAATCGAGAGCACGTTGTGTTCGGCCGTCACCGCAATTTCATCCGGCGTGAACCCGGCGAGCGCTAGTGAGATCTGATAACGGTCTTCAGATTGCCGTTCAATGTCGTACGGGGGATAGTGATCCTCGCCCTCGGTACGTTGCGCCGCATCAAAGAGGTCGAGAAGGTGGTCGTATCCAATGGTGGATCGCCACAGGGGTGCAAAATTATAGGCTCTCATAGCCAAATCCTCCTTGGAGCAAGATGGGTACGAGCGGACGTCGGACACCCGTCCGGCGCCCGTCTCAATCCTCGAGCCCTTCTGGCGCTCGAGACCGCTTCTCCAGCGGCGAAAATCCAATTAGAAAAATCCCTGCGCTTTTCAAGAGGACTCTTAGAATTTTTTCTGCCTTCAGGCGTCAGGAAACTCCCCGTGGGGGCGATGCTGTAGGCATGGCGCAGTTATATATCCGGCGAACTCGGTCGCTATAAGGCTCGTTCTTCCTCGTCATCCTGGGTGAGAAGTTCGACCAGTTCGGCGGTCCGGCCGCTGGGCAGAGGCCGGCCTTCATTGATCAACGCTTCATCGTTATTCGCCCAGGCCCAGGCATGGGTCAGTTCCTCGGTTGTCGCTTTGGTCGCAATGATTTCAGTCACCAAAGTCTCATCGGCGGGACCGATAACGGAGAGAACATCGTCGCGTGTGAGAGCCATCTTCTACCTCCGTTCTTCACCGGCTTCTGATCACGAACGATACCAAATCACAAACGTTCCATGCTTTGCGCGCGGCTCGTTCGCGATTTTCGACCTCTTGACGGAAGCCGAGTCGTACCCAAATCAAAATCGCCATCTGCTGATGAAGAGATGGTTTTCCAAAGGGCGTCAGCTCTTTGGCGCCCTTGTATCCATGTTGCTTCCAAGGAGGATATGGCTATGAGAAGCACTTTCGATTTTGCGCCTCTGTTCCGATCGACAATCGGATTCGATCGTATGCTGGATACGCTTGAGTCTGCGAGCCGCGTGACGTCGATTGATACGTGGCCACCTTACGACATCGTCCGGACGAGTGAGGACGACTACCGCATCAGCATGGCGGTGGCCGGCTTGACCGAGGCTGACCTGACGATCACGCAAGAGCAGAACATGCTCCTAGTCGCGGGACAGAAGTCGGAGCAAGATGAAGCGAGCGGGCAGTATTTGCATCGAGGTATTGCCGCACGCGCCTTTCGGCGGCGCTTTGAGCTTGCCGACCACGTGAAGGTCGTGAGCGCGAATCTTGTGAACGGTCTGCTGACTATCGACCTGAAGCGCGAGATTCCGGAAGAGATGAAGCCGCGCCGTATCGCCATCGCCGCGGGCGAGGGACTGTTGAAGGCCGGCAACCAGCAGATCGAGGTGGAGAAGCTGGCCGCCTAAGGCATGATCAGGGCAGCTTCCATAAGGCGTCGGGCCGTCTGCCCGACGCGATGGGAAACTGACCGAAACAGAAAGGAGGTAACCATGAGTGTCCGTGATTTGATTCCGTGGGGCCGCTCCAACAATCAGGTTCCTACGGTATTCCGCGACAACGATCGCAATCCGTTCCTCTCGCTGCATCGGGAAATGAACCGGCTATTCGACGATGTCTTCCGTGGCTTTGATGATCGCGTGCCGGCGTTTGGCTCGCTGTCATCTTTCAACGGAGCCTGGCCGAACGTCGAGATCTCCGACAGTGACAAGGAGATCAAGGTAACGGCCGAGATACCTGGTCTCGAAGAAAAGGATATTGAGGTGTACCTCGACGACGGGGTGCTGACGTTGAAGGGTGAGAAGCGCTCTGAGGTGGAGGACAAGGAGAAGCAATTCTCCGAACGCTTCTATGGTCACTTTGAGCGGCGCATCCCGCTCGGGGTGGAGGTCGAGGAAGATAAGATCGAGGCGCGGTTCAGAAACGGTGTGCTGAACGTCTTGCTTCCTAAAAGCCCGAAGGCTCAATCACAGGTGAAGCGCATCGCGATCAAGAGCTGATCATGAGCGGGGTCGGCGGCCGGCCAGCCGCCGATTCCCCTCCATTAGATGAGGTGTTGGCTTCCAAGATCGCCGCCGCGGTGAACCGCGAAACGAATGATGGCACTCGGCGACGAAGGACCGCTTGGCCCGGGCGAGAAGCTTGTTGCGTTCGTGCGGTGCTTTGAGGTTTAGCGGCTGATGCTTGCACCCCGTACGGCAGACTGCCCGTATGCGATCGGAAAAGGGTCGACCATGTCGAAAAAGGTCATAGCCGAACAGGAGATTGAGCTTTACGACGCAATCGGGCGCGCTATCGCGAACTTGCATGCGGCGCTCGCAAAGATTGACGCCGCCTGGGTTATAGTTACGGCGGAACGTCCAGACCCTTCGGTGGGAGCTTTCGCGGCGCTCGATGCGGCTGAGCAGATCCTTGGCGTCGCGCGAGAGGATTTGACTCGGGCCCGTACTGCCCTCACTGCCTACACGGAAGAGAGAACCGAACAATGGTGACCCCGATTTGATTACGGCGCTGAATTTTCGCTGCCGCGACGAGTGTCCTTGGGGGCGAAGGTACGGGCACCGGCTGCTGTCCCATGCAACCTGTTTCCTAGTATTATGAAAATCCGGGGAGTGCCTCGCCGTTGTACTGACAAAAATGACAGAACCCCTATGCTGAGAAGCAACTGACCAACGAGGACGTTCTAGACCTTTATGATTGGGTGAATGTCCGAGCGAAAGTGTCGTGCTTCCAGAAATCGCGAAGGCGTCGGCAAAGCTGCCCCTGCGACCCGCCAAGCGCGCCAAGTTTGGCGTTGTGTTAGACCAGGAGCCCGCAGATGTGCCCGCCACCGAAACCTGCAGCTGAGCCGGTCGATAGTTTTGGAAACAGCTGATCTGAGGGGAAAAGCAGGCGCTCTTTCCGAGTAGAGCTGCTGCAACCCCGGCTTTTGCGCTCAGAATACAAATCGGGGCTTGAAGTTAAAATCATCGTTCCAAGATAATTCTGCGCGCACGAGCTGAGACAGCTGCAACTCACGCTGGATGGTGATCTGACTGCGACATCTAAACCGAACCATGCCAACAACGCTGTGATAACTAATCGTCTATCCGCAGCGCTACGGCCTATTCTTCTCACGTTGATAGTGATCGGAACGTCACTATCGTGGTGCCCTGCCGTCGCTCAAATCCCAGATCTGGGTGGGGGGCACCTCCCCACACTTGCTCCCCTGGTACGCGAGGTCACGCCTGCGGTCGTCAATATCTCCGTTCGTGGCCGCGTCAAGGAGGACAATCCACTCTATCGCGATCCTTTCTTTCGCGAATTTTTTGACTTACCGCGGCAGCTTGAGAGAGAAGTCCAGGCCACAGGATCGGGGGTCATCGTCGATGCACAACACGGATATGTCCTCACCGCCAACCATGTCGTGGCGGAAATATCGACCGCTCAAATCACGACAAAAGACGGCAGGAGGTTCTCGGCGAAACTAATCGGACGCGACCCAGGAACCGATATAGCGGTGCTCCAAATCCAGCGTGGAAACAATTTTAAGGCCATCCAATTTGGGAATAGCGACAAACTGGAGGTCGGCGACTTCGTAATAGCCGTTGGCAACCCGTTCGGCCTTGGTCAGACAGTGACCTCAGGTCTGGTGAGTGCGCTGGGTCGCACTGGTCTTAGCAAGCAGGGCTATGAGGATTTCATTCAAACTGATGCGCCGATCAATCCCGGAAACTCTGGCGGCGCACTGATCAATTTGAAGGGCGAACTCGTGGGTATCAACACCGCGATCATTTCACCGGGCGGTGGTAATGTCGGAGTCGGCTTTGCCGTACCGATCAATATGGCACGGCGGGTCATGGAACAGATCGTCGAATTTGGCTCCGTGCGGCGCGGACATATCGGCGTGTCGGTTCAGGACCTGAGCACGGTCAGATCAGCGGAAAAAATTTCCCGAAGGAGCGAGGGTGCTTTGATCGCCAATATCCTCCGAGGATCTTCGGCCGAGGCGGCAGGCATTCGCGAAGGCGATATCATCGTTGCTGCGGACGGCGTTCCCATTCGCAGTGCCGCACAACTCCGCAACAAGATCGGGCTTGCTCGTATCGGCGAGCGTGTGCAACTTACGCTCGAGCGCAACGGCGCTTTACACAGAGTCCTCGTCGAAATCTCCGCAGGCAGAGGTGCGCCGACTTCGTCCTCGCTGAGAAGATGACAATTATGCCGCCCATCTGATAAGCCAAACCCAATGATAGAGTCTGCCGAGTGTTTTTAGCCTGTAGAAATCCTGCGAGTTTGATGTGCGTCTTGCATCCGTTAGACAGGATAAGGCGTGTGCCTAAGGCATTTCAGCTTCGGATTGGTGACCTGTTGGAGTTGCTCTCGCCACTTCCCACTGGTTAGTTGCTGCATTAAAGCAGCTGCACTCATCAGGAGACCTATGCATAGACTTCGCAAAGCGCACGTGTGCCGAAGCCTAACTCGTCCCGAGCCCGAGGAGGAACGATGCGTTGACCAGTCTCGAATTGAGGACGTGGGCAAATTGAGAATGAGAGCATGTTGAGGGCTGCGCAAGTTACGTTTGAACGAGCATTCACAGACATCTCTCGGCAGCTACGCTGGTCATTTCTGCCGCCGCTTATGATCTATTTCGCGGGCGGGTTCTCCGGATTAACCGGCATCGTGGGAACGTTCTTCGTCAAGGAGTATCTCGGACTTTCGGCCGCGTTCCTGGCCGCGCTCGCGTTCTGGGCTGGGTTGCCGTGGACGTTGAAAATGCCACTGGGCCACTTGGTCGATCTGGTTTGGCGCTGGAAGGCACTTCTGGTCTATCTTGGCGCTGCCTTGATCGCCGCGAGCCTTTGCATCATGTACGCGCTTATCACGCAAACTGTCGCCATGCGTGAATGGATGAGTGTGGAAGCTTGGTTCGTGCTGAGCAGCCTACTCGCGCCAGCCGGCTATGTCGTGCAGGACACAGTTGCGGATGCCATGTCGGTCGAAGCGGTGCCGCGCGTCGGCCCGGACGGTGAAGCGCTTTCTGAAGCGGAGAGCAAGGCGCTCCATACCACGATGCAGACCTTGGGCCGCATCGCGTTCATAACCGGGCTGATCGTCGTCGCATTGCTTAACATCGTGATGTTTGCTGGTGTGGAGGGGCTCGAGCAAGGTCAGAAGGCAGCTGTATACGCTAGTATCTACGCGATGGCGCTCGCCATTCCTGTTGTGTCAGTCAGCGGCGTGATTCTCTCTCAGGTCATGTTGGCTGCACGCGCGAGACGCTTGCGAGCGCATGGCGTTAACGCGGACGAGGCCGAACGACTCATCTATTCGCAGAGCCAAACAACAAACCCTGACTATAGGATATTCAGCGGGGGCGCCGCATTCGTAGCTTTAACGCTGATTATCGGGATCAGCGATATCCCACTAGCACAAGAGATCGTGTTCTGTGGATCGATGGCAATCATTACGACCCTCATCTACCAGCTCATTCAGAAACTGCCACGGGCCAAGGCGCAAGCGCTGATCGGTACAGCGATCATAATCTTCGTGTTTCGCGCGGTCCCGTTGCCAGGGGCCGGAGCAACATGGTTCCTTATCGATCGGCTCGGTTTCGACCAGCAATTCCTGTCTGTTCTTTCGTTGATTGGATCCTGTTTCGCGCTCATTGGCATGGTGCTTCTGAGGCCGCTGATGGCAAGGTGGTCGATCGCCTACATCGTAGTCCTGCTGACGTTGGCCTCAGGCGTTCTGGCTTTGCCCAACATTGGGCTTTACTTCGGCGTTCAGGAATGGACCACACGCGCCACCGGCGGCGTGGTCGATGCGCGTTTTATCGCGATCATCGATACCACCCTGGAATCTCCCTTGGGTCAAATCGCGATGATCCCCATGTTGGCGTGGATCGCGCGCAATGCTCCTGTCGAACTCAAGGCAACGTTCTTTGCTGTGATGGCGTCGTTCACTAACATGGCGCTGACTGCCAGCAGTCTACTTACGAAATATCTGAACCAGATATTTATCGTCACTCGCGAGGTTAAAGACCAAGCGACCGGATTAGTCCAGGTGCCCGCCGATTACAGCCAGCTCGGCTGGCTGCTGATCACAGTGGCATTGGTAGGAGTAACGGCGCCGCTGTTTACCGTGCTCTTGGTCCAAAATTCGCGGCTTCAGGCTAATGATTGACAGCTAATACAATTGCAAAGGGATCGTACGCGCCGGTAATTGCTTAGAATGTCCGGTCGCGGTCCTCGGGATGTAACCCATTGTAGAAATCAGTCATGGAGGCGGGTGCCTCCGCCGAGATGCAGAACATCTGTTTGAAGATGGGCGGCCAAATATGGACGTCGTGGATAAGGTCAACCTCTCAGAAGCCAACCTCGGCTGCCTGAGTCGCTAAACTAAGGCGTTCCTCATTGACGGCGAGCTCTGCCCGGTCCGCTGACGCTCGGTGAAATCCAGCATTGCCCCGATCATGCGTATGGCAACGCCATCGTCATTGCGGATGATGTGCCCGCGATCCCGACATCGACGCGGAGAAACAATATTCGTCCTGCAAGTGGGTGGTTGCGAGCGGTCGCGACTTCGATACAGAGAGCTCGGCTCGTTCGATCAGATGATGCAAAAGGTCCCCCAGAAATCACAACCTACAGTGCCGTGGCGAGTGATGAGCAGGATAGCGCGCACAATACTTACGCATGTCGCGTTGCTTGGGTACTAGCGCGCCCTTGGAAGGGACTCTCTCGCTCATTCATGCGACCGATGCGAGACCCGATCCGGCGCGCGAGGAAGCTCCAGTAACGGACACCGCAGAACGTCATCCTCGCCGATCTTTGGTGAAGCTCGGGCTATTCGAAGCCCGTGATATTTAAGGCGAGAGAATTGCGACGGAGATCTTCTTAATGAGAGGTGGATCGACGGCTTCCTCGAAGAGCTGACGAAAAGGAGAACCGCGTTCAGCTCAGAACGGAAGGCTTTGCGACCCAGTGCTCTGTTTCAGTACTCGCTTGATTTCCGTTGCCAGTTGCTCCTGCTGATAGGGTTTGCCAATCTTCGGCAGGCCATTACCTGACCCTGTCGGCAGCTCCGCATAGCCGGTCGCCAACAGCACGGGAAGCTCAGGGCGGATTTGCCGAGCTGCGGCCGCGAGCTGCGCGCCATTCATCCGCGGCATCGAATAGTCTGTCACTAAGAGGTCAATGGCTCGGTCTTGGCGGAGGATTTCAAGCGCGCGGTCGCCTGAATTAGCTTCAATGACTTCGTGACCAAGATCTTCAAGCATATCGA
>NZ_JAVDPZ010000071.1:0-6025 GCF_031453995.1 Nitrobacter vulgaris
GATACCGAGCGTCTCGACGGTCATTGCAGCTCTCCTTCCTCTTCCAGGCTCTCAGCCTGAATGGTGGAGGGAGAGCCGTCCATCCCATTAGCTGGGACGACGCCTTCAACATTTTCATCGAGATCTCGTCCTTTAAGGACGTGCTGGATTCGGCCAAGCTTCGAAACAAAGCCTTCTTCGAAAAGATCGGGCTGATGTAACGCGGCGCTATTCTAGCGAGCAGCATCGGCGTCACCTGCTGAAGGCGCGCAAGCAATAGAGTTCGACGCATGATTGACGAAGCCCCCGAAATTGAAGTTTCGCCGCTGGGTGGCGCGGTGGCTCGCAACGGCATGACCGTTCACGTCGAAATTTATCGGCTCGTTGAAGGCGACGAAAGCTGGACTCTTGAAGTGACCGATCACGAGGGTGGCTCGACTGTCTGGGAGGATCGGTTTGCCACCGATAAGGAGGCATATGACGAATTCTATCGTATGCTCGAAACCGATGGCATCCAGTCGTTTTTAGAAGATCAGCCGGAATCGAGAAGGCACTGAAACGACTGGTGCCGAAAGCAAGACCTGCCTAGATCGAGCTCAAGAAGGGAAAATGACATCAAGGCGCCCGATTGGTTCGAACGACGCAAGCCTCTTTCGAAAGAGCAGAAGCAAGCTCGTAAAGAGCGCCGGGAAGCGGCCGCAAGGGTCGCAACGGCTGAGAACGCGAAAGCAGCAGAGGAATTCGCCAGAAACCGCGAGCGCCTAAGAGCGGAGCGGCTGGCTCGTGAGGCCGGCGCCACGCAGCCGCCGAAGCGGGACTGAAGGTGAAGCGGTGGCCCGGGAACAAAAACAATCTTTGGAACGAACGGCCCTGCCAGCCCTTAGCCCGCGTCACCGCCCGGCCTCGCGACGCCCTGAGGAAGCCGAAGCCGCGGGATGCAGTCGGCCAAAGCGGTAAGACCCCCATTTCGAACATGGCTATGACCCATGCGGTCGCTAGTGGTTCATCTGCCGTTTCTGCATTTGGGGGCGTCTTCGTCGCCATTTACATCTGAATTGGTCGACGCCGTCGCCCAGACGTCGCCGCGACAAAAGGAGGGTTTGATGAACAAGCGTATGAACTTGTCTCACATCCGAACACTGATAAAGGCGCGTGGGCAGGAAGTCCCCTCTCGACAGGGAGATAAAGAGCCTTCCCTCGATCCCAGGGAAGCCTTGGTGGATATCCGAACGCTGGCCCGTGTTGCCATAGAGAGTGAGGACACCGCCGTCATGAAGCGCGATTTAGAGATGATCCTGACGATCGTGGGTAAGGCTTTGCCGAGCGGGCCAGAAAACCCCTCCGAAGCGATCTTCGGAGCATAATTCTAAACGGCCGGCCCCGAGACCCGAACTAGAAAACCCGCCGGAGCGGGGTCGAGTTTGCAGGCAAGCGTGCCGGCGGAAAAGCAAATGGCCCGAAGCATTGCCCGGGCCATCCATATGGCAGACCATTCATATTTATCGCGCGGATCTACTTTTGCCGGGCCGTGCACGGCGCAAATCCCGCGCGACCGATCCTTGCCAGGAACAACTCCCGATTACTGAAGTTATATGCGTCCCGCATTCGTGTCCTGAGCAACCCAATGAGCAGCTTCTCGATCGATCAAGCTAGAGAGGCATCTCTCGCTTGTTCCCTTACGCATCTCGCCAATCAACAGCACAATCTGGAGCTTGAAATGGCCGCTATCCAACAGATGAGGCTTAAACTCCGCGAAGCGTTCAATGCAGTTCCGCAAAAGAAGGTGGTTGGCACGATCAGAGGGTTGGAGTTCACAGTTTCGAGTGAGGAACAAACCCAAAGCAAACCGCGTTTGGTTCTCCGTTGAACAATCGAGGAACCGCACCTATGAAGAAATTTGCCATGACCGCGCTCATCGCATTGGCAACGACGTCGGCGCTGGCGCAAACGGCGACGGTTCGTGAGGAATACTACGTGGTGCGCGATCCGGCGACCAAGCGGTGCACCATCGTGGACCAGAAGCCAACCGTTACGACGAGCATCGTCGACCACGGCATCTTCGGCACCCGGACCGAAGCCGAGGCCGGCATGAAGACAATGGAAGTCTGCGAGACGGACGAGCCGGTGAACGACCACGACGACGATTGAGCTGCATCCATTTTGAGCCCCGCCGGTTCTCTCGCCGGCGGGGCGTTTTCATGCGCTCATTTCGTGGCGAAGCTGCAGAATGTCGAAGCGATCAACTGAGCCGGCAACGCAGCTGCGCCACAATACGAAAGGCCGAAATCAGGAAGGCCGTAAAGGAAGATAATCCGGACAACAAATCTCAGGGGCAGGAAAAAGTTGGTTACAGCGGCGGCACTTGATAGCGTCGTGCAGTCCCATCCACCTTACAGAAGGCCGCCCAATGGGCGGCCTTTTTCTCATAAGAAAACCCCGCCGGAGCGGGGTTTGGTTTACGCGATTACCGAAGAAGCCGCTGCTGCCGATCCTTTCGATCAGCATCAAACCTCATCCCGCCATGTTCAGCGGGATGTTTGTGCACACAGTTTGGTCTGACTGGGGTCATCTGCCGCAGGCATTATCCGCCCCCGACGGGTAATCAGCCCGTCCGGAGCTCGACCCAAGACTTGACCCGCCGGGAAACTGGCGGGTCTTTTTTGCATGCCTCTTGCACGGAACGCCTTCCTCGCGCGTAGCCATCATCAGCCTTCGCTTGCCGGCGCCGAGTAGCCATCCGATCGGCCAAATCTTTCGGACTGCGGTAGGCCATCGCGATACCCCACATGCGACGCGGAAAAAGTAATGGTCAGTCGGGTAAAATAGGAGTCTTGCGTAAGCGTGCTTCGCTGATGCGTGCTCGTGCAGCTGAAACTTCAGACGGCTCCCGGAAGAATTGCCACAAGCAACAGCTCGATCAGCACGACCAACCCGGACCGTGACGGCGAAGACGCAACTTCTCGCATGCGCGCCGACGCGGCCCCCTTGGTTCGACAGCAACGTCGGGGCAGAAGGCGAGGAACTTTCCTCAGCGGGGCGCGGTTGGCAAGCGTGACGAATCCCGTTTACACCGTTGGACATTCCATCCGAACCATCGACGAGTTTGCCGAGCTCTTGATCGCTGCGGAAATTTGCACATTGGTTGACGTCCGAAGCTCGCCGTCGTCGCGTAGGTTCCCGAATTTCAACCGCGAGCCTCTCTCGGATGCTCTGGAAAGCCTCCAGATCGGATATGTCTATTGCGCCGCGCTGGGCGGCCACCGAGGAAAGAGCAAGATGATTGCTCAAGAGATCAACGCGTTCTGGGAAAATCAAAGCTTTCACAACTACGCCGATTACGCGATGAGCGAGGCCTTCCTAGCCGGCCTGGAACGTATCATTGAAACGAGTCAGCACGAATTGACCGCGATCATGTGTGCGGAAGCCGTTTGGTGGCGATGTCACCGCCGAATTATCGCCGACTACCTCATCTCACGTCAGATTCCGGTGCGGCATATACTCGGACCCGGCAAGATTGTTGAGGCTCAGATGACGCTCTCTGCGGAGCGCCGAGGAGCGGTCATAAGCTACCCTGCGTAGGACTCCGGCGCGATGCTGGTGGTTATGCCGAGAGTTCTCCGTTTGACTCCCCTTCGTTCTCAAGAACGAATCCGACCCCCTCGCAAAGCGGCCAACGAGATCCGTTAAAAAATGGTTTGGAGGCGGGAGAGCGCCGCCATCACCTCACCCGAACATGCAAATGGTCCGAAGCATTGCCCGGGCCATCCACATCGCGAGCGAGCGTCCGGCTCAGCTCGCCGGGTCATCCGGGTCGATCAAGGCACCGAGTTCGTGTCACGCGATCTGGATCTTTGGGCCTATCAACGAGGCGTCACGCTGGACTTCTCGAGGCCAGGTAAACCAACCGACAATGCGTTCATCGAAGCGTTCAACGGCCGCCTGCGCGCGGAATGTCTCAACGCTCACTGGTTCTTGAGCCTTGCCGACGCGCAGAAAAAGTTGGAGGATTGGCGCAAGTACTACAATGAAGAACGGCCTCATGGTGCAATCGGCAACAAGCCGCCGATAACACTGCAAGATCACGATGGCGCAGCCAACCCGCTATCGTGAAAAAGCCGGAAAACTCTACCCTCCGGCGGTCCAAAGAATGGTCTCGGATCAAAACGGCCGAGGCTCTAATCTCCGCTGGATGACAGTTCAGTGGCAGGTCATGATGAACCGGGACCCGCCGCGTTGGCGAGAATTCCCCGAGTGTCGTAGTCGACAGCGAGGTTTTGTCCAGCCGCGGGTGACCTGTCAAATCTGGAGGAGTCCATGATCGAGCTGTTCGAACGCGCATTTTACCGTGCGCCGCAGCGGTCCGCGGATTGACGGGTTCAGCACGTCGGCTATTTTCTGGACCGCGACGGTCGAACGATCAACCCGTCGCTGTGCGAACAGATCGTCCAGGCCTGCATCTTGATTGAGGGCTACGCTTATGTCCGGCGTGCTACCTCAGTCGCAAACTTGTACGTGGCGGATCCGATAGCCGTAATCATCCCAATATCGCTTGCGGACCAGTCTGCATTCCGTCTCTTCTACGTAGACCGGTTCCGGTGCGTAGTAGACAGGGGGAGGCGGAGCGACATAAACGCGCGGTCCGGCGAGAGCGCTGCCAAGAAGCACCCCGCCGAGGAGTCCGCCAGCTACACCTGCGGCAATTTGGCCGCCGTCGGCCCTTGCTTCAGGAGCGGTTGCGACGAGCGAGCCAACGAGGAAGCTGGTCGCAAGGACCGCCGCAGCTAATTTCCTCATTTCTATCTCCGTCTGCTGCGGGCGAATAACAAGGATGACCATCTTTTAAAACACTTAAAAAAACCTTTAGGAGAACAACCTACTCGACGCTGCTTTTACTTACTCCTACCAGCAACACGCGGTTGTGTTGTGGCTTACTTTGTCGCCGCCATGCATAGGCGCAGGCATGCCGGATAGCTCCGACGTACGGACATAGACCCGCCTCGTGCTGGGGGGCTGCTCGGTCAGGAATCGATTGCCGTGCTGTGCCGCTGCGAAGGCATCACCGAGAGCCCTGCATTACAGCTAGTCGAAGGAAATTCATTGAAGCGGGCAAGGCGGCGGTTGGCGACACGGCCCGCGCGGCGACCAGCGAGAGGTGAGGATACTTCGTTGATCGACGCCTCTCTCCAGAGGCGCTCGCATTCCGCTTGATAGATTGATTACCTCGCCAGTGGAGGATTTGCGAAGCAGGGGAGCGCCGCTTTTTTAGTTCGAGCCTGCCTTATAGAGCGTCTTCGAGCGAAGCACAGATCCTCGGGATTGACCCGAGGATGGATGCCTTTTCGCGTGAAGAAAACGCGCCAGATCATATATGGAGACTTTTCCGTGAAGCTGGAAGGGCTCCATATAGTTTTCAAAATGCCCACTGGGTGCGCATCGCGTAGGCGTCCCATTTGGCGCCGAGATCCTGACTAGGAAGGTTGGATTTCGCTATCGTGCCGTGGATCCAGTTGAACATCACGCGCATGTTGTCGTTGAGATACCAATTGAGGCCGACGGTGACGTTATTTTGCTTTCCCCCGAATACCAGGTTGTCGTTGAGATCCATGTAGCTGTAGCGCGCGGCGATCTCCCAGGCGCCGATACCGCCTGCCACATCCCAGAAGAAGGGATTGCTCGGGTGCACACCGCCGAACGCAGCGTCATGTTGGAGGTATTTTCGCTTTTCGCCAGTAAGAATATAGCCGGCCTGAACGTAGCCGCCCTTGAAATGGAGGTCGGAACCTACGAAGCGGGAGACGCTGTAGTCGAAATATTCGCCTTGGGCGGCGCCCAGCAGGAAGTTCTCGCCGATAGGGCGCGCGCGTGCGGCGCAGATAGTGATACTTACTTATGGTTGCCTGTGCATCCGTGGCAGTGGGAGCGGCTTAACCGCACCGGATTGTCAAACCTAGTGGATCGCGTCTGACATTTGAATCCGGGATGGGATTCCCATCTGACTGGATGCATGCGAGTCTGGCGCATGCGAACCGGAATTTTCATCACCCTT
>NZ_JAVDPZ010000072.1:0-5789 GCF_031453995.1 Nitrobacter vulgaris
GTAACAGCGAGGACTGTTGGGATCCAGAGAGCTGCGTGGATCCAGAGGGCTGGCTGGTACTTGACTTCGACGACGAGTGCGGCGGCGACGACGATGAATCCCGCGATGAGGATGATGAACACGGCGGGACCGTCGCCGGCGTCGATGAAGGCGTAATCCTGCTCGCAAGCCTCGCAGGCGGGTCGCAGGGTCAGGAATCCGGAGAAGAGTTTTCCCTTGCCGCAGCGTGGGCATTTGCAGGCGAGCCCGCGCAGGATGGTCTGGGACAATGTCGGCCGAGCGAGATTGGACATCAGCGTTTCTTCCGAAAGAGAAAAGGGCGGCCCGGCGGCCGCCCTTGTCTTGATGGTGTTGAGCGGGCTGGTCCCGGTCAGTGCGCGGCGTGCGCCATGGCCGCGGCGCCGTTGCCCCAGACATAGATGCAGACGAACAGGAACAGCCACACCACGTCGACGAAATGCCAGTACCAGGCGGCGAATTCGAAGCCGAGGTGCTGGGAGGGCGTGAAGTGTCCCGCATTGGCGCGGAACAGGCAGACGATCAGGAAGATGGTGCCGACCAGCACATGGAAGCCGTGGAAGCCGGTCGCCATGAAGAAGGTGGCGCCGTAGACGTTGCCGGCGAAGCTGAAGGCGGCGTGATGATACTCATAGGCCTGCACGCAGGTGAAGACGGCGCCGAGCGCGATGGTCAGGATCAATCCCCACTTCAGCCCCTTGCGGTCGCCATTGAGCAGGGCATGGTGCGCCCAGGTCACGGTGGTGCCCGAGGTCAGAAGGATCAGGGTGTTGAGCAACGGCAGGTGCCAGGGATCGAAGGTCTGGATGCCCTTGGGCGGCCAGACACCGCCGAACAGCGCGTCGCGCGTCATATGCACGGGATCGCCCGGGAACAGCGCGGAGTTGAAGAAGGCCCAGAACCAGGCGACGAAGAACATCACCTCGGAGCAGATGAACAGGATCATGCCGTAGCGATGGCTGATCTGCACCACGCGGGTGTGATCGCCCTTGTGCTCGGCTTCGCGGATCACATCCGCCCACCAGCTCGCCATGGTGTAGAGCACGCCGATCAGGCCGATGCCGAAAATGATCGGCGCGGCCGCGGTCAGATGATGCATCCACAGGATCGCCCCGACGGCCATGATGAAAGCCGCGGTCGCGCCTACGATCGGCCACGGACTCGGGTCGACCAGGTGGTAATCGTGCTTGACTTGCGCCGTAGCCATTGCGGTCTCTCTCCGTTAGCGGTGCCGGCGGTATTGGGCACCTATTGATCTCAAAACAAAACGCGTCGGTAACAAAACGCGTCGGCCCTCAAAGCTCAGATGCTTCCCCCTGGCCTGTCCGGCTCGTTGACCGCCACCGGCTTGGGCGCGGCCTTCTTCACCGGAAAGAAGGTATAGGACAGGGTGATGGTATTGACGCCGTCGTTCTCGCTGTCGGCGGCGAAAGCCTGATCGACATAGAAGACGACGGCCATCTCCCGCTTCTCACCGGGCGCCAGGGTTTGCTCGGTGAAACAGAAGCAGTTGATCTTGGTGAAATAGGATCCGACTGTCAGCGGCGTGACGTTATAGGCCGCCTGCCCCATGGTGGTCGCCGCCACCTCGTTGGTGATGGTGTAATGGACGGTGGTGACCTCGCCGACCCGGACCTTTATCTCGGTCTGTTCCGGCTCGAACTTCCAGGGCAGCCCGCCCGAGACGTTGGAGTCGAAGCGTACGGCCACCGTGCGTTCCAGCGGCTTGGACTGGGGGGCCTCCCCTGCCACCTGCGTCGTTCCGTTGAAGCCGGTGACGCGGCAGAACCAGTTGTAGAACGGCACCGACGCATAGGCGGCGCCGACCATCAGGGCGACCACCAGGCCGCAGGCGGCGCCGACCTTCACGTCGCGGCCAATGCGCGGCGTCGCCTTCGGCCGGGCCGAGGCTGCGGTAGCGGGTTGCTGCGGGTGCTGCGGCGCGTCCGTCATCTCAAATCACATCGGACGGACGAGAACGCCCGGCCCCTTGATGAAGGTGACCGCGAAAAACAGCAGGACCATGAGCCCCAGCGCCCAGGCGATCGCGATCGACCGCTCGCGCCGGCGCTTCTTCTGAGCCTCGGTGAGAACGATCCCGTCTCCGTCCGGCTTGTTGTTGCTGTCCATCGGTTCATGCGCCCTCTACCAGATCAACGGCGCGATGGCCTTCGCAACCACATCGAGCAGCAGAACGGCAAACAGCGCGAACAGATAGAGGATCGAGAAGGCGAACAACCGCCGCGTGGCGCGTAGCGCCGCGCTGCCGGTGCGATGGCGATAGACATTGATCGCGAACACCAGCATGCCGGCGCCGAGGATCAGCGACGTGACACCATAAATCCAATCGAAGTAGCCGAGCGGCCAGGGCGCGGCGGCGACCGCCACCAGCACGATGGTATAGAGCAGGATCTGCAGCCGGGTCGCATCGGGACCGGCAACCACCGGCAACATCGGCACGCCGGCGCGGGTGTAGTCGTCGTTGCGGAACAGCGCCAGCGCCCAGAAATGCGGCGGCGTCCAGAAGAAGATGATCAGGAACAGAAGCAGCGGCTCCACCGACAGCGACCCCGTCGCAGCCGCCCACGCCACCACCGGCGGCAGCGCACCGGCGGCGCCGCCAATCACGATGTTCTGCGCGGTCCGCCGCTTCAGTCCCATCGTGTAGATCACAACATAAAAGAAGATCGTGAAGGCGAGCAGGCCCCCGGCATACCAGTTGACCAGGGCGCCGAGCGTCATCACCGAGAAGAACGACAGCGTGAGGCCGAACCCCATCGCCTCGCCGCGGGTGATGCGGCCGCGCGGGATCGGCCGGTTGGCCGTGCGCGACATCAGCACGTCGATATCGCCTTCCAGCGCCATGTTCAGCGCGCCGGAGGCGCCGGCTCCGACCGCGATGCAGAGGATCGAGATGAAGCCCAGGACCGGGTGAACATGGCCCGGCGCGATCATCAGCCCGACCAGCGCGGTGAAGATCACGAGCGACATCACCCGCGGCTTCAGCAGCGCGAAGTAATCGGCGACACTCGCCTCCGAGATCCGGGGCGGCAGTTCAACGGCTTTTTGATCGACAACCGACACGATACACCCGCTTGTTGGGTGCGCGGCGCGTCGAGCGCGCCGCGCACAGTCACATTACTGCACCTTCGGCAGGGTGGAGAACTGGTGGAACGGCGGCGGTGACGACAGCGTCCATTCCAGCGTGGTTGCACCTTCGCCCCACGGATTGTCCGCCGCCTGCTCCTTGCGAGCGAAGGCGTCGACCAAGCCGTAAAGGAAGACCACAGCGCCGAACCCAGCGATAAAGGCGCCGTAGGACGAGATCTCGTTCCAGCCCGCGAACGCATCCGGATAGTCAACCGAGCGCCGCATCATGCCCTGCAGCCCGAGGAAGTGCTGCGGGAAGAACAGGACGTTGGCGCCGATGAACATCAGCCAGAAGTGCAGCTTGGCGATGGTCTCGTTGTACATGTAGCCGGAGATCTTCGGGAACCAGTAGTACCAGCCCGCGAAGATCGAGAACACCGCGGCAATGCCCATCACGTAGTGGAAGTGCGCGATGACGTAGTAGGTCTCCTGCATCACCCGGTCGACGCCCGCATTGGCCAGCACCACGCCGGTCACGCCGCCAACCGTGAACAGGAAGATGAAGCCGATCGCAAACAGCATCGGCGCCTTGAACTCGATCGAGCCGCCCCACATGGTGGCGATCCACGAGAACACCTTCACGCCGGTCGGCACCGCGATCACCATCGTGGCGGCGACGAAGTAAGCCTGCGCCGTCGACACCATGCCGACCGTATACATGTGGTGCGCCCACACGACGAAGCCGATGCCGCCGATCGCGACCATCGCATAGGCCATGCCGAGATAGCCGAAGATCGGCTTCTTCGAGAACGTCGAGATCACATGGCTGATCATGCCGAAGCCCGGCAAAATCAGGATGTACACCTCGGGATGACCGAAGAACCAGAACAGATGCTGGAACAGCACCGGATCGCCGCCGCCGTCGGCAGCGAAGAACGTGGTGCCGAAGTTACGATCGGTCAAAAGCATGGTGATCGCACCCGCCAGAACCGGCAGCGACAACAAGAGCAGCCACACCGTCACCAGGATCGACCAGACGAACAGCGGCATCTTGTGCAAGGTCATGCCAGGCGCGCGCATGTTGAAGATCGTGGTGATGAAGTTGATCGCGCCCAAAATCGAGGAGGCGCCGGCCAGATGCACCGCGAGGATCACGAAATCCACCGACGGCCCGGGATGACCGCTCGTCGACAGCGGCGCATACAGCGTCCAGCCCGTGCCCGCGCCCGCCGCGCCCGGCTCACCTTCCACGAACGTGGAGGTCAGCAACAGCGCAAACGCCGCCGGCAGCAGCCAGAACGAGATGTTGTTCATGCGCGGAAACGCCATGTCGGGCGCCCCGATCATCAGCGGCACGAACCAGTTGCCGAAGCCGCCGATCATCGCAGGCATCACCATGAAGAAGATCATGATCAGGCCGTGCGAGGTCACAAAGACGTTGTAGGTATGCGCAGGATCAAAAACCTGCACGCCGGGATACATCAGTTCCGCCCGGATGCCCATCGACATCAGGCCGCCGATGATCCCCGCGACGATGGCGAACACCAGGTACATAGTCCCGATGTCCTTGTGATTGGTCGAATACGCAAAGCGCCGCCACCCTGTCGGGTGGTGCGCATGGTCGCCATGATCGTCATGGCCGTGGTCGTGAGCATGTGCTGCGGTTGTTGCCATTGTCTAATCCTGTCTTTCGTCCCTTGAAGTCCTTCGAACGAACCTTGGCGGCATCCCTTGGGGTGCAATCCCTTGGGGCGACGTCCCTTTAGCGGTTGTCGCCCCGTCGAAATCGCCCAACGCGACGCCTAGCGCATCACGTCGGCAGCTGACGCCACCGCGTTCGCCGGGTTCGAGGCAAACTTCTTCTTCGCGGTTTCAATCCAGGCCGCAAAATCCTGCTCGCTCACCACACGAACCGCAATCGGCATGAAGGCGTGATCCCGCCCGCACAGTTCCGAGCACTGGCCGTAAAACACGCCCGTCTTGGTGGCCTTGAACCAGGTCTCGTTGAGACGGCCCGGGATCGCGTCCACCTTGATGCCGAACGCCGGAACGCCAAACGAATGAATGACATCGGCCCCGGTCACCTGAACCCGGACGATCTTGTTCACAGGAACAACCAGCTCGTTGTCCACCGCAAGCATCCGCGGCTGCTTCTCATGCGCCATCAGCGAGTCAAACTCGAACTTGCCGTTGTCCGGATACGCGTAGCTCCAGTACCACTGCTTGCCGACCGCCTTCACCGTCAGGTCAGCCTTCGGAAGATCAAGCTGCTCAAACAAAAGCCGGAACGACGGAACCGCAATGCCAACCAGGATCAAAACCGGAATGATCGTCCACGCAACCTCGATCATCGTGTTGTGGGTCGTCTTCGACGGAACCGGATTGGACCGCGCGTTGAAACGCAACATCGCCACAATCAGCAGGCCCGTCACAAACAGCGTGATCAGCGTGATCACAACCAGAAGCCCGCTATGCATCCGCGCAACGCTCTCCATGACAGGCGTCACACCCGTCTGAAGTCCATACGCCCACGGATGCGGTTGACCAAGCTCCTCCGCCGATACCGCACCACTCGCGGCAAGCGCCGCTCCGCCAAACGCTAATCCCAGAAACCGGCGGCCAAACCGGCGGCCAGACTGGCCCATCGACATCTTCATGCCGCTCGCGCTCCTTGTCATAAA
>NZ_JAVDPZ010000073.1:0-5702 GCF_031453995.1 Nitrobacter vulgaris
CGCATCGATGTCTCAACCGCCATGATCCATGTCGCCATGGCCGGTGTCCTCATCCGCAGAAACGCTCATCCCTGATTTTCCAAACAGGCTCTTAGGAACCCGCAAACCTCAAGTCTAAGGGGCCAAGACCGCTCCTCGCATTATTATTCATTATTTGGCGCTCGGCGGGGCGAGTTTTGCGTCGCAATATATTGTTGCGTCGCACAAGGAAGTCATGGTAAGAGTAGATCAGATGCTGGCCTGATCAGTTCGCAATCAAGCTGAGTTGCAGGACGATCGTTGTTGCAGGTCACACTGCGTTCCCAACTGCAAAGGATGACTGCCATGGCTAAGGCTTTTGAAGTTCCCGAGGAAGTGCGTGCATTCGCCGAAAAGGGTGTTTTGCAGGCGCGCGATAACTACGCGAAGTTCAAGGAAGCCGCGCAAGACGGCAACGGCGCTGTTGAGGCCGTGTTTAACGCTGCAACTAAAGGGGCGCATGCTTATTCCGCTAAGCTGCTCGATTTCGGTCAGGCCAATACCAATGCCAGCTTCGATTTTTTGCAGGCCCTGGTCGGCGCGAAGTCGTTGTCTGATGCGACCGAATTATGGAGTACCCATACCCGCAATCAATTCGGAACGTTCGCGGTCCAGGCCAAGGAATTGACCGAACTGACCCAGAAAATTGCGGCGGAGACTGCCGAGCCAATCAGGACTGGCGCGTCGAAACTGTTTCAGCCGACCGCCTGATAAACACCTGCCCGCGCTAGATCTATCAACCCGAGCCCCTCGGTCCGGGTTTGCTATTTTCAGTGTCGCCTCCGCCGCGATCAGATCCGGCATGTGCCCACTCCCGACTGCCGTTGAACCAAAGCTCGCGATAAGATGCAAAGACCAAAGGATTGCTGTCTGAAACGACTAGGCGGCGCACGATAACGGATCGTTGTGGCCTTGCCAAAGCGGAGCGTTGCACCTAGTTTCCGCCCCGTTCGCATTTGCGTTTTGGGCGCGCGAGCATGATGCAGTTGTAGCTCAGTTGGTTAGAGCGCCTGTCTGTGGAACAGGAGGTCGGTGGTTCGAGCCCACCCAACTGTACCAATTGAAATTACAGTATAATTTCATGATTTTTAGGCTCCGCTGATCCGGTCAAATCGGGATCGGGTAACGATGGGGGTAACAGGAGCGGCTGTAAAACTCAGCGCGTTACCCCTGCGAAAAAAAATTACCAAGCGAAATCGCTCATAGGCATTTTGGGTGCGGACGGGGAGCCGAAAGTGGCTGGCCGCACAACGAATCATGCGCGCGGATTCGCGCGGGCAGGGCGCTCAGCAGACAGGATGTCTCGCACGCCGCAAGGCCACCCGGTGGCGACCACCATCTCGGTCCATTCGGTGAAACATTAAGCAGCGGTGCGGTGCCCGCGTCAGCGAATCTGCTTCGCAATGCGTTCTACCGGCTCAGCCTGATCCAGGCCGGCGCGTGATCGCTGGCGTTGTCTTCGCCTCTAACATCGCCATCCACGCCCGCTTCCACTAAGCGGGAGGCAACGGATGGGCTGAGAAGGAAGTGGTCAAGCCTGAGACCATGATCCTTTTCATAGCGATCTCGCCAGTACGTCCAGAAGGTATAGACCCGCTCGTCGCCGAAGACATCGCGCAGAGCGTCTGTCCAGCCGTTCGCGATGAGCGAGGCAAATGCCTTGCGCGGCGCGGGCTGAACCAGTGCATCCTTAGCCCACGATTTCGTCGGATAGATATCGAGATCGGTAGGCGCAACGTTATAGTCGCCAACCAAGAGGGCTGGATGGCCTTGATTCTGCAACTGGGCCGCATGACGACACAGCCGCGAAAACCATTTCATTTTGTAATCGAACTTCGGTCCTGGATGGGGATTTCCGTTCGGAAGATAAAGACAGGCGATCAGCAGGCCGTCGATTGCGGCTTCGATGTATCTGGCCTGACGGTCAGCGGAATCGCCGGGAAGCCGCCCGGCGGGTAACGATTGGTCGCGATCGGTTCGACAAAATGGCAACGCCATTCCAGGACCTTTGCCCCTCCCATACAGCCGAATAGCCGGCACGTTGGAAATCGCATTCCGGAAAGTCTTTCGCCTCACATTTCAATTCCTGAAGGCAAACGATGTCGGGCTTGCTCTGCTTCAGCCACACCAGAAGATTTGGCAGACGCTTGTTGACGTTATTGATGTTGAAGGCGGCGATCTTCATGCGCGTTCGTCGGCGGGCGCCGCATCCTCTGGAAGCGTACCGTCTGCTAAGGGCCGGCGAGCCATCCGCTAGCGGCCGTTGCCGCACCCTCGCTTCATCACAAGGCGCATCCAAACATTTTTGTCCCTCTGCCGAGGTCGTGGATTACGAGCAGCGCTGCAACCATCGATTAATTAAAGGAGCCACTCAGCCTTGACCTAGATCAAGATCAGGGGTGGGATGTGGAGACGAAGCGGAACGCTAACATCCGATCATTCCAGCAATTCAAACCTCAATGCCCAGGCCCACAGCTTGCTTGCTAAATTGCGCTCGTCGAATTTCATCCCGAGCTCCAATGTGAGCGTGCTGATTTTGACAGCTGCGCAAGCCGAGCCCGGCTCGAAACGAAGTCCCGGACCACTCACCGACTTGAAGACCTTGGATTGTGGTCAGCTTCGGCACCAAAGAAACAGCATCTTCAAAGCGGGCGGCTACTGCTTTCGCACCCCAAGAGGAACAACCTCCTTTGGCAATGCCGGATGCAAGTATCAAAATATTTTCGACGTGCCTCTCTCACATGAGGATCGTCGATTGGTAACCGCGATACAGACGACCGAGCGCGCCAAGCGATCCGCAGTGACGAGTGCAAGTCCGAGCGACAAAGCGGAGGCGCGTTTCATGGCACCGCTAATTGTTCGCGTTTCCGTTGCGGTGGCCGTTTCCTGCCGCCACGCGCGCGCTGCGGGCAAAACCACGACAATAGATTACGTCGGTGATTGGTGTTCGTCGTGGAACGGCAGGTGAGACTGGCTTGTTTATGCGGGCAATGGTTGGAGCGATCTAACAAGCAATCTAGCTACCTCGCGGCCAATTAATCCATCTTGTCTTCCACATCATCGAGCCAACACTTCAGCAACCCTGGGCTCTTCATGTTTTCGAGCGTGATCCATGATCCTTGCACATTCAACAATTCGGTCTTGTTTGCGGTGATCAGTTCCGGCACGAGATCGAGCCACTGCCTTTCTCTTCGCATTATTATGAACTTTTTCTCAGCCTTGCACCCAGCTCGAACCAACTCGCGTGTAAACTCTTGCGAAGGTAACAGCGATTTGGTCGGCTTATATCGCGCCGAATGGTAAGGAAACAATTCGACAACGAAAAATGCGCGCATCAGCGTTGTGAGATCATAGTGCTCGGTTAATCTTCGCGTTTTCTTGCGCCACCAGTCATAACCAGATGTTCCTGAAAACTTGTCGTCGAGATACCAGAAATTTTCTGCCTCAAGAGCAATTGAGCGTCGCTGCATTTCGACAACGTGCTGCGGATGATGATAATCCGTTTGCTGTAAGCCGGGATTGAGGTTGAGAAGCCATATTGGCGCAGCCGGTGATCCGACAAAACGGATCAGGGAAAACGTTAAGATCGATCCTGTACGTTGCATCGGTCGTGGCGTTGAATTTCGCGACCAAATCAGCATCTTCCGGCAGAACGTAGGGTTTCGCCGCAAGCTTTAGCCAAGGATTCGGCATCTCCAATCTCAACATATGGACAATCCTGCTATTCGTGAAGCTTGCGATGCCAGCGGACTTACCTTGAGCTAGGGGCGCGCCGGTTGTACTTGAACATCTCAACCGGCTCCCGAAGTTTCGGCAATCCCTTCGGTCGATCTGGATAAATGAACGCTTAGCCGCGAAGCCAACGCCCCGTCGAAGCGGTCCCAAAATTGAATCGCGTCTAACTGCATCGCGAACTCAAACACGCACCAAGTCCCGTCTCGTTGAAGACGCTCGCCGTCCCGTCAAACGGGATCCTATGGTGCGGATTCCATGAGTCGAACATGGACCTGCGTCGTGAACTGCGCCGCTCTGCCGCTGAGCTAAATCCGCGTAAACGAAGCCGCCGAGCGGAGTATGATCGGTCGACGACTTCGCTAGGGGTGAACCCGGACTAGGGCAATGTCCGGTGAGAAAAAGCGTAGCACCTTGTTTGATGCACGCAACGTTGCATTGGAATTAAGCTTTATATCGGTGTTCCGGGTTAATTCTGGAACCGTCGCAAGAGATCAATCACCATGACCGGATGGAATGGGGCGATGACGATCACTACTGCATACTGAGAGAAACACCGATGGTATGCGCCTTGGCTGCCGTTGCGCCTGGTGTTCGCTTCAACGTCTTTGCAATCTTCGCGACGCCAGCCTTTTGTTTCGCGAGCGCCTTGAGAGTGCGAACGTCGTCTTTCGTCCACTCGCGGCGAATAGTTGTTTTCTTCTTTGGCAAATCGTCATTCCTTCGATCGTAAAGCGCGCGGTTTAGCAGATCGCGCGTTTTGCGCAAGGCAACGGCGAATGTCTCGCGCGAGCTAGTTGGCTAATAAGGAGTTTGATTAAATGGAGCGATGGAGGTCGATCGTCGCAATTTCTCAGCGCGATCTGGCAAGGCCGTGCGTCTGGTCAACCGAGTCGCAGCCGCCATGTTGGGGAAATCTGACGTTGGCGAACGATCGCTTCTGCGAGTGTGAGCGACGATGGTGACGTAGCCTCTTCACTGACCGTTAGTAATCACGGCTGGTTGATTTTAGCGACGCTGGCTCGTTCTTCGAGAACGGAATAGAACCAGAGGGGGAACGAGCATGACGAACGCAGGCCAGAAAGCGAGGTGCCAATTGCTGCGATCAAGAGACGGTCTTGGCGTCACTTCGCATGATCCATGGCTTTCCACTTTCCGTCACGGATCGCCAGCATGACTTGAGCCTGTGGCAAGAGCAGGGGGTTTTGCTTGCTCGCGGCGAGTGCTTCGACTTCGTCCCAATCGATTAGAACGGTTCCGTCGTTCTTCACTTCATAGAGCGCGGTATCGTTGAGCGATTGTGTGACTTTGACAGTCTTGATGGCTTTGGGCTCTTGAGCGGAAGCAGTCACGAAGACCCCAGCGCAGAACATGGATATTAGCAATAGCTGAGTGTTTCTCACGCGATTCAAACTACTAGCGCTTGGGGCGTATGCCGAACAAAAAGCGTGCGCCATTCTCCCGATGACCGAAGAGATAGGCATAACCTCGTTCAGGCATGGCAATTCCTTTTTCTTCAATCATTGCTGCCACGCTGGCCCTACCTTGTTCGATCATCTCGGGAAAGTGACCTTCCAGTTCTCCGTGCGCAACTAGTTGAGCATACCAGTCGCCTTCTAACTTAAAGGCAGCAAGTAGAAAACTTGGTTCGGACCCATGGTGAAGGCGAACCAGTCCCTTGGTTACAAAGAGCGTGACCACCGTCATCTTTCCAGACGGTGCGGCTTCGATGTAAATCACGTCTTTCCAGAATTTGCCAACACGCTGATGCGGTTCTACGGCGAGTTCTGAGGTCGGAAAGTAAAGGTGAAATGCAACCACGGTATCGGGCAGGGAAGGCGACGGCTTATCCCAAAATGAACCGCCCCGGGTTTGCCGGAGGCTCCAACTCTTGAGAGGATGGAGCCACCATGAGTAAGACGACCAACAAGTTTCCGCCTGAGGTCTGCAAC
>NZ_JAVDPZ010000074.1:0-4977 GCF_031453995.1 Nitrobacter vulgaris
GATCGCGCTGGTATTTGGGGACGAGGCGTTGAGCTATGGAGAGCTGAACGCGCAGGCGAACCGTTTGGCGTGGCGGCTGCGGGATCGCGGGGTTGGAACCGATGTCGTGGTTGCGCTGGCCTGCGAGCGCGGCGTCGGCATGATGGTGGCGCTGCTTGCGGTGCTGAAGGCGGGCGGAGCCTATCTGCCGCTGGATCCGGACTATCCGGACGAAAGGCTGGCGCACATGCTGCGCGACAGCGGCGCGGCGCTGGTGCTGACGCAAAGCGCGCTGCGCGACCGGTTCGCGGCGGTGCTGGCGGAGACCGGGGCCGAGGCCTGGCTGATCGATGCGCAGGACGAGGGAGGGAACGACAGCAATCCGGCCATCGCCGTGCATCCCGAAAGCCTTGCTTATGTGATCTACACCTCGGGCTCGACCGGCGTTCCGAAGGGGGTGATGGTCCGCCATGATGCGGTGACGAACTTCCTGGCGACGATGGCGGAGCAACCGGGCCTGACGGCCGACGACCGCGTGCTCGGCCTGACCTCGCTGTCGTTCGACATCGCGGTGCTGGAACTGTGGCTGCCGCTGACGATCGGCGCGCGCGTGGTGCTGGCGGATCGCGCCGCGGCGCATGATCCGGCCCGGCTCAAGGCGCTCGCCGCCACGCACGGCGTGAGCCTGATCCAGGCGACGCCGTCGACCTGGCGGATGCTGCTCGATCACGAGGGTCCGCTTCCATCGGGTTGCCGGGTGCTGAGCGGCGGCGAGGCGCTGGCGCCGGACCTGGCGCGGCGGCTGGTGGCGCAGGCCGGGGAGGTCTGGAACCTGTACGGCCCGACCGAGACCACGGTGTGGTCGGCGCGTCATCGCCTCGATGCCGCGGACGCCGCCCCTGCGCTGGGCGGTCCGATCGGCAACACCACGCTGTATGTTCTGGATCGCGATCTCAATGTTGCGCCGGTCGGAGTTGCGGGGGAGCTTTATATTGGCGGCGTCGGTCTGGCGCGCGGCTATTGGCGGCGCGGTAAACTGACGGCGGAGCGGTTCATCCCGGATCCGTTTGGTTTGCCGGGCGCGCGGCTGTATCGCACCGGCGATGTGGCGCGTTGGCGTGCCGACGGTGTGATTGAATATATCGGCCGCTCCGACCATCAGGTGAAGATCCGTGGCTTCCGGATCGAGCTTGGCGAGATCGAGGCGCGGCTTTTGGCGCAAGCGGGCGTGCGCGCGGCGGTGGTGGTGGCGCGCGAGGCCGGCGCGGGGCGTCAGCTGGTCGGCTACGTCAGCGGCGAGGCGCTGGACGCGGCGGCGCTCAAGGCTGCGCTGGCGGCTTCATTGCCGGATTACATGGTGCCGGCGCGCATCGTGGTGCTGGAGCGCCTGCCGCTGACGCCGAACGGCAAGATCGACCGCAAGGCGCTGCCGGCGCCGGACCAGCTTGCGGCTTCGGCCGGGCACATCGCGCCGCGCACGCCGGCGGAAGCCACGCTCGCGGCGATCTGGGCCGACCTGCTGCAACAGCCCACCATCGGCGTCACCGACAACTTCTTCGAGCTTGGCGGCGATTCGATTATCGCCATTCAGCTCGTCAGCCGCATTAAGCGCGATCTCGGTCAGGACCTGCCGCTGAGCCGGCTGTTTGACATGACGACCGTCGAAAGCATGGCGGTTGCGCTCGCGCCTGAAATGGAAGTCGATAAGCGCAGCGACGACATCGCCGCGATGCTCGACATGCTGAAGGAAGTCGAACTTGCCGATGAGTGACACCGCCGCGCATAAGCAGCTTCGCGATATCTCTCATCGCCTGATGCGTCTTGACGCTATCAAGCAGAAGACGTTCCTGACGCAGCTTGCGGCAAGGGGTGTCAATCTTGAGATGCTGCCGATCGCACGGCAGGAGCGAACACAGGCGCCGTTATCCTTCGCGCAGTCGCGGCTGTGGTTTCTGTGGCGGATGGACCCGGATAGCTCCGCCTACAACATTTCGGCGACCGTGCGGATACGCGGCGACCTTCAAATGCGCGCGTTGCAGCAGGCGTTCGATACGTTGGCCATTCGTCATAGCGCGCTCCGCACGATCTTCCGGCAAGAGGGCAGCGAAGCTGAACAGATCGTGCTCGATCCACGACCGGTCGCGCTTCGGCAGGTGATGATCGATGGCGATGACCGTGAAGGGCAGGCGCGCCTGCTGGCGCGTCAGGAAGCCTTGATGCCTTTCGATCTCGAGGCGGGCCCGCTGATGCGCGTCGCATTGCTGGCGCTCGGGGAGGACGATCATTTTCTCGTGGTCACCTTGCACCATATTGTGGCCGACGGCTGGTCGATGGGTGTGCTGGTTGACGAGTTCTGGAAATTATATGCGGCATTTGCGTGTGGCGAAACGCCAACGCTAGCGCAACCCAATATTGAGTATGTCGACTATGCCGAATGGCAACGGCTATGGATGAGCGCAGTCGACGGCGGACGGCAGGTCGAATATTGGACCGGCCGCCTCCAAGACCCGGCCGTGTTGCAGCTTCCGATCGACCATGCGCGGCCGGCGGTGCCCGACCTCGCCGGATCGGCGCTTCGCCTCGCGCTCGATCCGGAGCTTGCGGATGGGTTGCGCGCGCTGGCTCGTCGGCATCGGACGACGTTGTTTGTCGTGCTGTTGGCGAGTTTCAAGCTGCTGCTCTACCGTTACACCGGTCAGTCAGACATCTGCGTCGGCGTGCCTGTTGCCAACCGCCACCGCGATGAAACCCGCGGCGTGATCGGGCTGTTCGTCAACACCCAGGTGCTTCGCACCGAGATCGATGGATGCGCCACGATTGCGGACTTCATAGGCTCTGTCCATTTGGCGACAATTGAAGCGCAGGAGAACCAGGACCTTCCATTTGAGCGCTTGCTCGAAATCCTGCAACCAAAGCGTAGCCTGAGTCAGAATCCACTCTTTCAGGTACTCTACAACCACCAACGTCGGCGCGCGTCGGGCAATCCACCAAGTCTGACCAACCTGCAGATCGAAAAGATCGATGCTGAGGCAGAGACAGTCAAATTCGACTTCGCCCTCGATAGCGAAGAAGGGCCGTCCGGCGAAATCCGCGCGATCTTCACCTATGCAACCGCGCTGTTCGAGACTGCCACGATCGAGCGTCTTGCGTTGCATTGGGTCACGATCCTTAGGTCGATGGTCGAGAAGGATGCGCAGCCGATCGCCGGCATGGAGCTGCTGTCCGAGGAGGAATGGGCCAGACTGCGCCGATGGAATGGAAGTGCCGACACTGGAAGTTCATTCGAGCCCGTGCATCGAACGGTCACCAAGTTCGCGCGCGAGACACCGGATGCGCCGTCGCTGATCTTCGGTGACGAGATTATCACCTATGCTGAGCTTGATCGTCGCGCCAATCAGCTTGCACACCGCTTGATCAGCCTAGGCGTTCGCCCCTCTGATCTGGTTGGCATTTCGGCGCGACGTTCGCCGTCGCTCGTCATTGCGTTCGTTGCGGTCTTGAAGACAGGGGCAGCCTATCTGCCGCTCGATCCCGAGCATCCGGCGAAACGACAGGTTGACACCCTGCGCGATGCGGGTGCGCGTGTTGTGCTGATTGATACAGAAGATGCGACGCTGACGCCGCTGGCCGGAATTGAGGTTGCTGCGCTCGATTCGTCTGATCTGGAAGCGGAATACGACGGTGACGTGGGGATCAAAGTAGCGCCCGCCAGTCTGGCCTATGTCATCTATACGTCAGGCTCCACCGGTGTCCCGAAGGGCGTCGCCGTCGAGCACGGGCCGTTCGCGATGCATTGCGAGGTCACCGCCGGTCTTTACGACATGGATCGGAACTCGCGCGAGCTGCACTTCCTCTCCTTCACTTTTGACGGCGCCCATGAGCGCCTCTGGACGGCGTTGACGTGCGGTGCCGCGCTCGTGATGCGCGACGGCGATCTATGGTCGGCCGAGCAGACGCTGGATGTGCTGCGCGACAAGCGCGTTACCAACGCAGGATTCCCGACGGCCTACGTGCAGCAGCTCGCAGACTTCGCGGCGTGGCACGGTGATCCGCCGCCGGTTGAGCTCTACTCCTTCGGCGGTGAGGCAATGCCGAAGGAGGGCTTCGATAAGATCAAACGCGCACTGAAACCGCGGACACTGATAAACGGCTACGGTCCGACCGAAACCGTTGTGACCCCATTGGTTTGGAAGGTCGACGCCAGCGCAGAGATCGATGGCAGTTATGCGCCGATCGGCCGGCCGGTCGGACGCCGCTCGGCCTATATTCTGGATCGCGATCTCAATGTTGCGCCGGTCGGAGTTGCGGGGGAGCTTTATATTGGCGGCGTCGGTCTGGCGCGCGGCTATTGGCGGCGCGGTAAACTGACGGCGGAGCGGTTCATCCCGGATCCGTTTGGTTTGCCGGGCGCGCGGCTGTATCGCACCGGCGATGTGGCGCGTTGGCGTGCCGACGGTGTGATTGAATATATCGGCCGCTCCGACCATCAGGTGAAGATCCGTGGCTTCCGGATCGAGCTTGGCGAGATCGAGGCGCGGCTTTTGGCGCAAGCGGGCGTGCGCGCGGCGGTGGTGGTGGCGCGCGAGGCCGGCGCGGGGCGTCAGCTGGTCGGCTACGTCAGCGGCGAGGCGCTGGACGCGGCGGCGCTCAAGGCTGCGCTGGCGGCTTCATTGCCGGATTACATGGTGCCGGCGCGCATCGTGGTGCTGGAGCGCCTGCCGCTGACGCCGAACGGCAAGATCGACCGCAAGGCGCTGCCGGCGCCGGACCAGCTTGCGGCTTCGGCCGGGCACATCGCGCCGCGCACGCCGGCGGAAGCCACGCTCGCGGCGATCTGGGCCGACCTGCTGCAACAGCCCACCATCGGCGTCACCGACAACTTCTTCGAGCTTGGCGGAGACTCCATCATCTCGCTGCAACTGGTCGGCCGCGCCCGCCAGGCAGGTCTGGTGATCGAGCCGCGCGACGTCTTCCGTCATCAGACGTTGCAGGAGCTGG
>NZ_JAVDPZ010000075.1:0-4841 GCF_031453995.1 Nitrobacter vulgaris
AAAGGGATCAACCTAGCCACTGGACGGTTTTTACTCCGCCCGCACCGACATCACGCCGGCGCTCCGTGGCCTACTTTGTCACCGCCACGCACAGGCTGCATGAGGAAAAACGGTGCGACAATGCTACCAACGCCCACGATGAGGGCGGGCGTGAGCGTCGGCTTATGCAGCCATTCGGGACCCCAAACAGCGACGAGAATGATGGCAAACAGGACGCCAATGGCATAATGGGCTCCCCAGCCCAGAAGGACCTCACCAGATAAGGGGGCAGCCTTGCCAATCGCTTCGTGCGCGAATTTTCCTTTTGGGAAGTAGCCGATCCATCGACCGACCAAGCGGTAATCAAGAGATGCGATGCCGAAGACACGCTTCTGCAGGAGCGCCCAGGCATCCATGACGAGAGTGGCTCCTATGCCCACTAGCACGGCCCTGCAAACGTTTGTCACGATCTCCTGGTCCACCGACAACCTCCCTGTTACTGCGCGCCGTAATATACACCCAAAGTGCCAATCGTTCAATGAGTTGCTTGAATGATTGTCTAATGATACAAATCTGTCAATGATGAAAACCGATGCACCAACCCTCTTGTATGCCGACCTGGCGGAGACCGCCCGGACCCTCGGCCATCCACACCGCCTCATGCTGCTTGAGCACATCGCGCAAGGCGAACGAGCGGTTGAGCGTCTTGCTGAACTAAGCGGGCTGACGATCGCTAACACCTCTCAGCACCTTCAACATTTGCGCCGAGCGGGTTTTGTGGAATCGCGGCGGGCCGGCAAGCGCGTGCTTTACCGTCTCGGCGGCGGACCGATCGAGGCCGTGCTGGCGTCCTTGCGCGCCTATACGGAACATACGCGGGCCGAAGTCCGCGAGTTAATGTCCGACCCGATCAACGCGAGCGGCAAGCTCGACTCGATCTCTCGCGACGAGCTGCTGGAACGGCTTGCGGATGGAAGTTTAACGCTGCTCGACGTCCGTCCTGCCGAAGAATACTTTCACGGCCATCTTCCTGGCGCGCTCAATTTTCCGGTTGAGGATTTGGAAGCTCGATTGGCGGAACTGCAACCGGGGCAGGACATAGTCGCTTATTGCCGCGGCCCCTACTGCGTACTATCCGCCACGGCAGCCGATATCTTAGCGGTTAAGGGCTTTCGGGTTCGTCGGCTTGCCGCAGGGTTTCCCGATTGGAAGGCCGCCGGTCTTCCGGTCGAAACACCTGCCTGAAGTTGCTTTCGCATTGAAATCATTCGGGCCTGCCGACGCTGGTCAAGTCAGTAGGGCATAGAGACCAGTTCGCGTCAGGCGCGCCGCAATGGAAAGCCGGGCGTCGAGGCCTGAGCCGCGACGCCCTTTCGACCTCACACGCGGCTCAAGCGCCGGTCGAGAAGCGCAGTCCCTAGCGCCGCGACTGCGATGGCCGCGCCGACCCAGCCAATAGATGGCAGGCCGTAGCCTTCGCTGATGGCCAATCCTGCCGCGAGCGGCGCGAACGTCAGCCCGAGCTGGAAAGCGGAGGAGTTGGTCGCGCCCACCAGGGTCGGAGCGTCCGGGGAGATCGCATAGACCCGACCCCAAACGGCAGGGTTGAGCAGGAACCCCGCCACGCCAAGGAGAAACACCAGCGCAATGATCGGACCCCAACTCGCGGCCCAATAGACGATCGCTATCGAAACCAGCACCAATCCGACGATGCCGACGCAAAGGGTGGCGAAGGGGTATTTATCGGCCGTTCGCCCCCCGATGGTCAGACCCACCAAGGCGCCGATGCCGAAGAGCGATAGGACTGGCGGCAGCCAGTCTGTCGGCAGGCGAGTGACGTCAAGCAGCAGGGCGCCCAGATAGGCGAACGTTCCCATATACGCGGCAGTGGTAAGGGCCGTTGTGGCATAGGCCGCCCAGAGCGCGGGGCGCATCATTGCGCGAAGCTCTGTTCGAGCATCGGGTGCGGGCGCGTCGTTGTCCCTTGCGTCAGGTACGGTGAGGAAAACGGCGATCGCCGCGGCCGTCGTCACGATGGCCACTGCCCAGAATCCAGCGCGCCAGCCTGCCAAATCGCTAATGAAGGTGCCGGCCGGACCGCCCAGGATCATCGCGAGCGTGAGACCGCTCACGACGATCGAGAGGGCTTTCGCACGACGGTCCGCAGGGGCCATTTGAACTGCGGTCGCAGCGGCCACGGCCCAGAAGCACGCATAAGCCAGGCCCATGACGATACGCGAGACGAGCAGCGGCCAGTAGCCGTCGAGCATCAAGCCAGCGACGGTCGCCAGTACAAAGACGGCTTGACTGGCCAAGAGCGTACGCTGTCTCGACCAATGCAATGTCATCAGCGCAAGCGGAGGCGCTCCCACCAGCGCACCGATCGCAAAGGCGGAAATCAGAGTTCCGGCGGCCGGCAGCGAAATCTGCAGGTCGGCGGCGATCTTGGGAAGGATGCCCCCCATCAGAAACTCCGCGCTGCCCATTGCGAAGAGACTGAGTGCGAGGAGATAGACACCGGCGGGAATTCCTGCCGACGCTGGCGGTGACTTTAGGCTATCCCGACCAGTTGTCGGGTCTTCGATTGCTGCTGACATGCAAGAACTCCAGTGAGGACCGAGGGTGTCGCCCACCTTTGCACGTAACGCGCAATCATTCAATAGATTACTTGATTGTACGGCTTGGGTTTGTGGCCCGCTAGGGTCGATACCCAATCAGGGTGTTGAGGATCGTAGCAAATCCGATTCCCTGCCGTCACTTTTGCGCTGGAGGCGATGACCAGCAGGCTGTTCTGGTTCGGTGACGAGGCGTGGGCGGCGATCGAGCCTCACCGCCGCCTTGAGTCGCACAGTCAGGACCCGGAGTCGGTTTTCACACCGGCCGCCGCGGAAAAGTGATCTCGATCGCGTCAGTGCCATTTCCCGCCAATTCCAAGTGTGGAGATCACGCCGCGCGATGACGTCTTGACCGGAGGCTTCTAACTAATATCATTCAAGCGAATAATTGATTGATGAGGTGTGGTTTTGAGCGGATTATTTGGACTGATAAGCGGCGTGCCGTCCGATCCAGGCACATCCTTTGCTCTTTTGAAACCTCATGGTGAGGACCTTTACGGCTACGCCGACGGGTGGGGCATCGCTATTTTTGACGGCAAAGCAGCAAGACTATTCAAGGAAAAGCGGGCGTTCGCTCGAACGTCCTATTTGTCTCCTTTCAACGGAGAAGCGTTTAGGAGCTCTCTTGCGATTGCTCATATTAACAAAACTGAGAACTCTACGAACCCGATTACGATCGCCGATATTCAGCCATTCGAGCGTGAACTCGGCGGGCGCTCGTGGGTCTTCGCGCACGATGGAGACCTACCCGGACAGCTTCCTTTCGACACGCACACATGCCGGCCAATCGGCAGGACTCCTTCGGAACGCGCCTTTTGCGCGCTCCTGATGTCGGCTGATACTTCTTCTGAACAAGAGTACGGGGCGACGGACCTAGAGCATCTTACCGGGGCGCTAAGTCGTCAGATTTCCCGCACGAACGAACTGGGCGTCTTCAACATTCTCATGAGCGATGGCGAACTACTGTTCGTGCATACTCATACGGTCCTGTATCAACTCGAACGCCGAGTAGCGGATGATGAAGCATGCTCCGCGATGACGATGATCTCTTCCTATCCCGTGACCGACGATGATGACTGGCAACCCCTGCCTTCTAACTCGCTGACTGTTTTCCGCGGCGGCCAACAAATCGCGCAGACGGAAACCCAGGGTAAGGCTCCCAGCGAGGCTTGGGAGCGCCAGCGTCGCGAAGCGGATCTTGTCAAGGGTCGCCACTTCGAAATCGAGCAGTGGGTGCGACGGCACAATGAACAATTTGGAGACGGCATGAACTACGAAAGCGGCTGACGACGATCATACTTCAATCAACCACCCGGCCGACAGTGCATGTCCGCAGGGTCTTACCACGATATCTAGAAAGAGCCGATTAATGCGAACTTCGGAGGTTAATGCGCTTCCAAATTGGCTCGTCGCATCAGCTGTTGTGGTTACAACTGGCATAAGCGGTGTTAGGCCAGCTCGGTGCCGGAATATGGAGGGCAGGCTTGTCAGAGATTTAAGTCCCTCCTAATCTAAACATCTATCTGAAAAGAGATTTCATGCCAATCGCTGGAAGCTGCCACTGTGGGTCAACGCTGTTTGAAATAGATTTCACCCCGGACGTCGCCACGAAATGCACCTGTTCATTTTGCAGTAAGCGCGGTGCATTGTGGGGGTACTGCGAGCCCGCCCAGTTTAGGCTAAATTCCTCGGCTCACCATTCAATACAATACTCCCCGACGAATGCTGAACATCGCCATTACCACTGCGGTAGATGCGGTTGCACAACGTTTTCAGACAGTCCGGACTACTCAATGTATGGGACGGAAGGAGACGGAGACGCCTTCGACGTCTCACGGCGCAAAATCTCTGTGAATCTTAGATGCCTTGATGGGTTCGACGTGGATGCCCTTCCCATCGATGTCATCGACGGCAAGAACCTCTGGTAACAGACGCGATTCTTGATCGCCTGGTAGTAGTGCCTGTCCATCAGCGCCTGCTCGCCCCCTATGCTGCACCTAGCAGTCAGGGAGAACCCGCCGATGTGTACGCTACAGCCCGAAAATGCCGCACGGTATTTCGAAGGCGCTTCCAGCATCGATATCTATTGTTTTCAATCGCCTCAGCAATGAAGGAGATTGAAAATGCCGAAGACCGAAACCACTCAAATCAGACTGTCAACGGCGGAGCAAAACCAAGCCACGGAGGCGGAGTAAAAGCAGGCCAGTCTGGGCGCGGCAGAGGCCGCTCGCGAAGCGCGCTTTTCCC
>NZ_JAVDPZ010000076.1:0-4532 GCF_031453995.1 Nitrobacter vulgaris
CTGAGACATATCTCAGCCCGGCCGACTCCGCTGCATCCTTAGGATCGACGATCGCCTGCTCGGCCGCGGCTGCGAACAAGGTTTTCCCCTTAGTTGCCTACAGCAGAAACTTGACGCGGTAGTCAAAGTTCCTGCTCAATCGATCCTATCCCTGTGCCGAGAGGCAAGCCGCGGCGAGGACCGTTGAGCCTTCCAAAGATAAAATTGGATGCTCTGTCGATTCCGACGAAAAGGCGCGATCGGCCCTCGGCGGTTTGGATCTCGGCGAGGTGGACCTCCGACAATCGGCTACCGCTTGTTTATAATCGGCGTCTTAGTCAGGACGAGCTGCGGTGTCGTGCCGCTCTTCCATGCGTCTGCCGCCGCGTCGGGCTGCGGCGCGGAGCTCGCCAAATCCTCGCGGGACTTTTTCGCTTGCGAGGTGTAGGTGCCCAGCTCCTTGTCCCGGCTCTTGATCATCTCGGGCTTGAGCTGGCCGTCTGCCGTGAAGCCCATCATCAGTTGCGGAATGCCGGTAGGAAGCGCGGAGTCCTTGTCTACCTGCCAAGTGTGCCACGTCTTCCCGTAGGTGGACACGAGCGTAGCCATGGCGATGTGCTGCACCGTCGCCGGTATTCCCGGCATCAGCAGCTCGCCTGCGAGCGCCTCGTGGCGGTGGCTGTGCCACAGCGCCTTCTCCTCCTCAGGCAGCGTCTTGAAGATGCGCTCCGAGACGATGTACTCGATGCCTATTAGCCGGGAGTGGGGCTCGTTCCCGTCATAGATGACGCACTGGTAGAATTCCTCGGTCACGTGGCTGCAATAGTGGTGCGCTTCGATCTGCCGACCCATGTCGTCGGCGTAGAAGTGAAAGCCGTTGAGATACATGTTGATCGCGCTGACGGGGCCGCGGCTCTGAAGAAGGTCCGCCCCCGCGCCGAGCATCGTGCTCTTGGCGGATTTCTCCCCGCCGGGAATGGCGCCGCCTTTCTCCGACTGCTGCGCGTGGGCGCGGCCGCAGGCGCATGAGAGGAAAGCCGCCGCCGATCCGGCGAGCCCGACAAACCCGCGGCGATTGAACGAGGGATATCTGAAAGCCATGGCGATGATCCGTGCGGTTGACTTGCCGAGCCGACAATCATCCGCGAACGTGATTGTTCCCCTTGGCTTGGGGGAGCCGGTCTCAGTCGGTCCTAATCCACACTGAGCCGAAGTGCTCGTGGCAGTACTACTGCACCGCTTAACGAGGAGGATATCGACGCCCTAATCGCGGCGCACTAATTTATCCCGATTTTAAATCTCCGTTCGAGTATTTCACGAGGTCAAGCACGACCCATTGCCTGATCGTTCAGCGCGGGGGTTCAGCTAATGTGTACTCGGCGCGCGAGTCGCATCACGTTTCCTAGCAATAGAATGCTCCTTTCGCTTCTTACCGGGCGGTCTCGCTTCGTAATCACCGGCGATCACAAGGGTCCAGTAAGTTCGCTTGCCGCTCGCGTCCTTGGCACTCGCAATCCCCACGCGGGACGCATTGTGCAACAGCAGGTTCTTGCGGTGGCCGGAAGAGCCGATCCACTGGCTAAGCGTTTGCTTGAAACCATCGTGGCCATAGGCAATGTTCTCGGCGGCACGCCCCGCTCGCGCCGGTGCGACCCGGCTGGTAAACGAACCCAGCGTCTCATGACTCAGTTCGTTCTTTGCCGCCATTGCTCGCGCTTGCTCCATGGCAATGCGGTCAAGAGTTTCATCACGCACGACGGCAACTTCGCCATGCATGAGCCGGAAGTTGGAGATCAGTTCTGCAGGCGACTCGCCGGCTAGTGCCGGTGAAGTCATTAGCAAAAAGACTGCGGCAGCTCTGCCAACACCTCGCTCTTTCATTCTCCCGAAGGACATGGGCTCACCACCATAGCTTCTCGGTGCGGAGGTTCGACGAATCCGCTCCTGGAGTTAGGGTGTTCGAGATCATGCACACTTCGACTGCGTCCCCAGGTCAGCGTTTGGATTTCCTTGACTTCGATTTCTTGGCGACCTTCTTTGCGGTCTTTTTCGCGCTCTTTTTTGGAGCAGATTTCTTAGTGGACTTTTTGGTTACCTTCTTGGCGGCTTTTCTACCGGCACTTTTCTTCGGTGTGGCTTTTTTGGAAGCTTTTGCTTTCTTCTTGGGAATGGCCGACTTCTTCGATTTCTTCCTAGCCTTCGAGACTGCTTTCACTGGAGCCCTCTTCTCTTTCTTAAATCGGTCCACAACCGCCTCGGCTGAATGCGCCAGCAGGGTGGTACTGCTTGCAATCAGGTTGCCGATGGCGTTGCCAATACCCTGTTTGGGTTCGTCGTCCTCTTCATCTGGCTTTTTCTCAGTATCCATGAGGCCCTCCACAATGGGGATAAGACTAGCCGATTCGACTTTAGCTCAATGGGGAAATAGCGCCTACATTGCTATAGAGCGTGTTTATGCACCAATAAGGGGTGGTTTCTCGGTGCAGTCGAGACGCCGGACTGAACCTGCCAGGCCCGTCGAGCCTACCCGCCTCGACAACCCCTCGCGCGATCCAGAGCCGCCTCGCCAGCGGGAAGTTTGTGATCCATTCTGATTGTTCGAGCGGGCTATAGACGAACGTCGCAGCACAAAGCGCCAGCGGATCCTGAAGGCCGGCAGCATTCAAATCGGCGCTGGCGGCGCAATCGATTGCACCGTGCGAAATTTATCCCAGTTTGGCGCAGCGCTCGATGTGCAAAGCCCGGTAGGAATTCCAGACGAGTTCATCCTGATCATACCGAACGACCGGCTGCGGCTTCCGTGTCGTGTAGCCTGGCGCAAAGCTGGGCGGATAGGAATCAGGTTCGGTTAGCCTGCATCTTCGAAATGATCCCTCTTGGAACCAGGGAAGCTGCCCGGCGAACGTCAGCTTTCGAAGGCAACGCCAATGAGATGTCGGTTTCGCCAAATCAGCCGGCATCGACGCGCTGTGCGAAATTTATTAAAGAAAATGTCAAAGACTGGGGCACGATGGCGAGCCGCGAGCGAAAGGCCAAGTCCAACCTCGGGACATCTACATCTCCGAACAGCATGAGGACAACTGGAGATGAAGGTCGATCAAGATCGTGCGGAACGACTTGAATGCTTGCGCGAGCCCTATCCAGGACAAGAGAGCGCGCCAAATCCACGAAATCGTGGACACAAACAGCAAGAGGCCGCGTTGTCCGTGACAAAGGGCGCTTAGTCCGTTTGCTAGCCTATTGTGCGAAACCTCTTTCCTTGTCAGCGGTCCGATGCGGAATTCCCATATGAATGCAGGGAACTGGATTTTCTGGGGGCCGTAAAATTCCCGACCAGCGGCACATCCGCGCCACCCATACCTAGCCACCGTCACCTTACCAGTCTGCCTCATACTGGCGCGGAACGAAACCTTGCCCCTTAGCTTCATTCGGTCTCATATTGCCGCGAGACGAGACAGGAGCACCGTTTGCCACGACATCCGATAGGCGACAGAGCAATGACCGGCGCGGAACGCGAGCGCCAATGGCGAGGGCTACGGCAAGAGCGTGGTCCAACGACAGCGGAGGCCGACGGATCGTCTCGGGAACTGATCAAGGCGCAGCACGAGATCGAGCGGCTACGCGCGCAACTGGCAGCGGCGACCAAGGCCGCGCCACCGGCTACCGCCGCGTTGCTCAGGGTGAAAATCGAAAACGACGAGTTGCGGAAACTGTTGGCTGCTTCCCGCAAGGCTGAGCCCGAACAGATCGCCGACTTGCGCCGGGATATCGAACGGCTGCAGGCAGAGCACACTCGCCGTGACGCGGCATCCAAGGTGACGGAGGCGGCAAGGGAGAGAGTTGCCAATGATCCTCGCATTGCTCAGCTTCAAAAGGCGAACAACGAACTTCGCAAAGAGATCGCTGCCATGCGTACGCACTTCGACAAGCAGCAGAGCCAGAAACAGGGCGTGATGAGCTTTAAGACAGTCTCAATGATATCAAAGGCCCTGCACCCCGACAGCAAGCCAAGCGATCACGACCGGGCGGAAGCCTTCAAGGCGTTCTCGGGATGGAAGGCCGACAGGAACGCGGCAGAGCGCTAAAGGAAGCGTGCAGAAACGCGACGACAAAGCGTCACGACTCAGTGCGACGTCGATGCCGAGATCGCTAAGCAGTATCTGCTTTGGGCGATCGAAATGATCGAAAGAGCTGGCAATAAGAAAACAGCCGAGCACGCCCGCAAGGCGTTGGAGGTGCTGTGCGAAGAGCGGTACCGAACTGATAAAAGCCAAGAGCCCAGAGCCTGACCTCGACACCGCCAGGTGCTCGACGGGACTTTGCCGAACGCTCTCGATGCGGTGCCTGATGGCAAAGGCTGCTTCCCCGGTGACGGGGCAATCGGGGTCCTTGGGAGAGCGATGCGGACGTCACGCAAATGCCACTATCGAAGCAACTGGTTCAAGTCGAAAACTTTAACTAGTGGATCGCGTCTGACATTTGAATCCGGGATGGGATTCCCATCTGACTGGATGCATGCGAGTCTGGCGCATGCGAACCGGAATTTTCATCAC
>NZ_JAVDPZ010000077.1:0-3275 GCF_031453995.1 Nitrobacter vulgaris
CAACAACAAATCGGCCATGGCGATGTCCCCCAAACATCACCATTGAATCAACCCGCCAGTCCTCTCGCAACAAATTTAATGGGTCCTGAGCCTAGCGCTCGCCCGGCCACCACGCGCACTCGTTCATTGCGCACGGCTCTGCCACTGCCTGATCGCGTCTTTTTTGCCCGCGTCGCTTTCGACGCGGGCGGAGCACTGGCCACACTTGATCACGTAGCCAAGGCCATGGCTGGTGCCCACGGTGTACGGTCGCCCGCTGCAGAACGGACACGGCTTCAAAGCCTCGGGGAACGTCTCGCTCGGGATTGCTTCGATGTCGGTCACGTGCGCTCCTGCGCCTAGAGTCTGTCCGCGCATCATCGAAACAATGTCATGACGGCGGTACCGGCCGCGTAGATGGCCCCGAAGATGGTCGCGCCGATCAACGCGCCGATCAAGGCTTGCGCCCAAGGCGGAAGATTCATCATTTTAGACCTCGATCACGCCAGTCTATGCTCTCCTTTGATTTTGCGGGGGGCGGTCTTGGAAAATTTTCCATAATCCCTGATGGGCGAACGAATCCGATCGCTGCCTCACAGGGCTCCCCCGGACGCCGTCAGCATACTGCCGGTAGCTTAGGCTTCCAGCATTGAGGCCACTGACGCCGCGTTGACGTAACCGCAGGCTGCCAGATCGGCAGCAGTCGCCCGCAATGAGTTGCCGCGCTTGCGCCCGCCACAGCCCCTTGCGTCGCGCGCCTTGAACTTTGCAACGAAAGTAGTCACATGGAAAAAAGGGGGAGATCAAATCAGAACACAGGTGGAGCTATGACCAGCAATGAAAACAAGCGAGTGGTGGTCATGGATGCCCTACGTTTACTCAGGTTAGAAACATCTCCTATGGAAGATGGTGTAGCACGCATTACAATTGTGGGTTTGTCGGAAGCTGCAGACGCGATCCTCGCAGCTGATCTTGTGCAGGATGAATCGGCCATTCGTTACGATGAACGGGAAAAATGCGCAAAGGTGGCTGATGATCAGGTTGAAAATTTCGATAAGACGGCTGGAGACGAGCCTCTCGCCACAACGATGCTGAAAAAGGAAGTAGCAACCAAAATCGCCAATGCTATTCGTTCAGGCCACGAAAAAAGTGAATGAAACCGGCGCTGACAATTCTAGGAACCATGCTCAATGAGGATCGTAGGGTCGGTTCATTTTACTTCCCGATGTTGTTGAGACCTAGCCCGTTCCATGCCTGAAGCGCGTCGAGCCGGTTCTGCAGGCTCGTCGTCTGCTCGCTCAGCGCCTTCGCAATCTTGGTCTTCACCTCGGCGGGCACCAGCGTTTTCATCTTTTTCTCAAGCGCATCGATCCGGCGAGCCGCCTCGCTGTCAGGATCGAGCGGTACCGGCTTAACGATCTTCGCCTTCAGCTTCTCGATCTCGTCGCTGCGCAACAAAATCTCGGTTCGGGCGATGCGGAGTTCCTGTGTCAGCCGCTTGATCTCGGCTTTCGCGTAGACCAGCGCCTGTGACGCCTCTGCCGAGCCCTTGGCGGCCCTCTGGGAGACCTCCGCGGGTTGTCGCTCCAGAGGCCAGATGATCTCATCGCGCTGGCGGTCCTCAGAGCTCGTCACTCTGACGGCGCCGCGATTAGGCGGGTCGGCTTGACGCAGACGCTCGCGGCGTTTCCGCTGGCGCTCCGCATCCGTCATCGCCTGGTCGCCGATAGGATTGTGGGCCATTCGAGAGCTCATTTATTCGTGGCAGGAAGTGGTGTTTGATCCAAATGCAGATGGCTGAGAGATTGATGAAGCCGAGATAGCTTTCCACGGTCTTGTCAATCTGGTCGCTAGGCGGCATGAGTTCTTCAGCTTGTTGAACAGCGGCTGGAACTTTGGTCCGCCGCTCGGGATGCAACGTGGAAACGGGGGCATGGTCACGGGATCATTAAGCTCCCTTCGCTCGTCCGGTTGTCTGTGCTGCACTTGCTCACAAGGCTTCTATCCGGCAGCGATCTCATTGTCTCAACATCTAAGTGGAATGGCCACAATCACTAGCCCTGCACTGCTGGCGCTCGAAGGCGCGGCGGTTGAAGGTAATCTGGGACGCCGCTGAAAACTCTTTGCCGTTGGCGTTGACGTAGCCCCGGGGCTGCCAGATCGGCAGCTATGGCTCGTAGGGAATTGCCGCGCTTGCGCCGGCGCAGCCTTTTGGCGATCTGCACCATCTGGGGATTGATCTCGCCATGACTCTTGCGATTTTCGCACTTGCCCGTGATGAGCCGCTTGCGCTCGCGCGCGGCCTTGAGCTTTGCAACGAGCCTGGCCTTTTCATACTCGGCGAACGAGCCAGCTATCTGGCGCATCATCTTGCGCGAGGGGTCGCTACTGTCGGTCAGGTCATCGCCCCTGGCAGTCAAACTCGGACATCGCGCTTGATCAGCGTCAGGACGCCCAGCTCCTGCGTCACCAGTTCACGGGCGAACCGTGAGGCATGGTTGGTACCGCAGACAACGTCGACATCGTGCCTTGCCATAGCCACGACGACCGCCGCGCCGCGATAGAGCAAAACAAACCGCTGGCCGATTATAGGCGGCGCGTCATCGAGGAGGCAGTTGCGGCGGCTTAGGCGCGCTCGTAACCCGATTTCTTATTTCGGATCGGTTATCGTGGTTCGCCCAAGGCTTCGCTCGTTGATCGATTCCCGCTCGTGGACGAGCGAGCCGACACGGTCGGATAGAAACAAACTCGAGTGCTTGGCAGTCGGTCCTCCAGTGAGTGGCAGTGCGCCCGGACGAATCGTAGTAGGTGGAATCATAGTAGGGCCGCGATTGCGCGAGCGCTTGGGACGCGACCAGGGCGAGGGCGAGGGCGAGTAGGATCCGCTTCATTTCATGCGCGCCAATCATAGGCTGGACGTCCCGGTCCTGAGTTTATCCCGGCTGAGCGCATCATCAAGCGTTCTGGGACCGTCGCGAACAGCCATTGCCAGCTCGCGGGAGTGTCAAAGTACTTAGCGGGCCGGTTAGACTGTAGATATCGCGACGGCGCCGGACATAGTGTGGAACCAAGGCACGGGGTCACGTTTCTCCCTTCCAAACGGAGGAACCCTTTCCATGAAGAGAGTTGCCCTGAGCGCGCTCATTGCCCTTGCCACCACATCGGCGATTGCGCAAACGACGACTGATCAGGACATACTACTGGATCGCGTCTGACATTTGAATCCGGGATGGGATTCCCATCTGACTGGATGCATGCGAGTCTGGCGCATGCGAACCGGAATTTTCATCACCCTT
>NZ_JAVDPZ010000078.1:0-3032 GCF_031453995.1 Nitrobacter vulgaris
CATCATCTCGCTGCAACTGGTCGGCCGCGCCCGCCAGGCAGGTCTGGTGATCGAGCCGCGCGACGTCTTCCGTCATCAGACGTTGCAGGAGCTGGCGCGAGTTGCGCGCAACGAACCGAAGGAAAGCGATGCTCCGCCCCAAGGAGATCTCGAAGGCAGCGATCATCCGCTGCTGCCGATTCAGGCGCGCTTCTTCAGCGAGGATGCCGGGGAGCGACATCACTGGAATCAGGCCGTCCTGTTGATACCAAAGTCCCGGCTCGATTGGGCCGTCGTGGAGGTCACGGCAGCCGCGATCGTGACGCATCATGCGGCCTTGCGTCTCAGCTTCGAAGAGATCGAAGGCGTTTGGCGTGCGAGTTATGACGCTGCATCCGAAGTCTCGGAACTGTTTTGGCATCGAAGCGGGATTCGCGATGCTGCCGACGTCACCGCCGTCGCTTCTGCGGCCCAGGCAAGTCTGTCGCTGACCGGACCGCTTTTGCGTCTGGTTGGAATGGATCTCACTGACGGCAGCCAGCGGCTCCTGTTGGTCGTGCACCATCTTGTTGTCGATGGCGTGTCGTGGCGAGTCCTGCTCGAAGACTTTGCGGCGGCATATGAGCAGATTCAGCAGGGCAAATCGCGCGTTATGTTGGCGCCGAGCCATTCCTACGCGTCGTGGGGTGCGCGGCTACAGGCTTTTGGCCAGACCGAGCAATTGGCGGCGGAGCTGCCCTATTGGCTGGAACGGGGATCGCAGACGGAACTGCCGTGCGATGACGATGCGGGTATCGATCGCGTTGTCGACGGCGAGGAGGTTTCGCTCGCCTTCGACGCAGAGTTGACCGCGCGCCTGCTGAAGGAAGCGCCATCGGCCTACCGGACACAGGTCAACGATCTGTTGCTCGCGGGGCTTGCGCGAGCAATCGCGCGGTGGAGTGGAATTGAGGAGATCGTTGTTGAACTTGAAGGGCACGGCCGCGAGGATATTTTCGCAGGCATCGACATTTCCCGGACGGTAGGGTGGTTCACCACGGCTTTCCCCGTGCGTTTGCCGGGCGGGTCGGCGGACGATGCGACGCTGATCAAATCCACCAAGGAAGAGCTCCGGGCGATTCCGGCCCGCGGGCTTGGCTATGGCGTGTTGCGCTATCACGGCACCGAAGCGCAACGTGATGCGCTGGCTCAGCTTTCGGAGCCACGTATCGTTTTCAACTACCTCGGCCAGTTCGATTCCAGTTTTAGTGAGAGCGCCCCGTTCCGGCTTGCGCCCGAGAGCGCCGGACCGGCGCGTAGCAACAGCGCGCCGCTTGGCCGCTGGCTCAGCATCAACGGCCAGGTAAAAGACGGGGAGCTGCGGTTATCGTTCAGCTTTGGCCGGAAGCGCTACCAGCGGAAAACGATCGAGCTATTGGCTGCTTCATATGAGACTGCGGTGCGCGAGCTGGTCGATCACTGCACCAGCGGCGCCTGCGGTCTCACGCCATCGGATGTCGTACTGTCTGGCCTTGGGCAGGGCGAGCTCGATCATCTCGCACTGGAATGGCGTGAGATCGAGGACATTTATCCGCTGTCGCCGATGCAGCAGGGCATGCTGTTCCACACGATGCACGACGGTGAGCGCGAACTTTACGTCAATCAGGTTGCGGCGGAAGTGCGTGGCGTCAATGCCGAAGGGCTACGCCGGGCCTGGCAGGCGGTCAGCGATCGCCATGCGGTTCTAAGAACCGGCTTCGTGTGGCGCGGTCTGTCCGGCTCGCCGCAGCAGATTGTCTATCGCCGTGCCGAGGTGCCGTTTGTCGAAGATGACTGGTGCGAGCGAGTTGCAGACTGGGATGAAGCCCAATTGGAGGCTGCGCTGGCCGATGTTTCCCGTCAGGAACAGGCCGCGGGTTTTGACCTGTCGCGGCCGTCTTTGCAGCGGGTGCGGCTGATACGGCTCGGAGACGACCGGCATTGGCTGATCTGGACTCATCATCACATCCTGTTCGATGGATGGAGTTCGGCGCGTCTGATCTCCGAGGTGATGCAGCATCATGGCGCAGGCCGGCTGCCGGCATTGCAGCATCGCTACCGCGACTACATCGCGTGGCTGCAGAACCGGGCAGGCGAGGTGTCGGCCGCCTTCTGGCGCGATGCGATGGCCAGATTGGATCAGCCGAGCTTTTTGTCCGAACGCGCGGATGCGGGATCGTGCGGCCACGGCGCGCTCACCCGGGAGCTGGACGCGGGGTTGACCGAAAGGCTGCAGCAATTTGCAGCGCGCGAGCGCGTCACGATGAACACGCTGGCGCAGGCCGCATGGGCGCAGTTGCTGCGGCGATATAGCGGGCAGAGCGCAGTCTGTTTCGGCGTCACCGTGTCGGGCCGGCCAGCTGAGCTTGCGGGCGCAGACGAGATGATCGGCCTGTTCATCAACACGCTGCCGGTTGTCGACGACGTCGCTCCGCAGCAGAAGGTTGGAACGTGGCTGCGTGAGCTGCAGGATCACAATCTGGCCTTGCGCGACTTCGGCTGGACTCCGCTCTATGAGATTCAGCGTCTCGCCGGACGTCCCGGACAGCCGCTGTTCGACAGCATCCTGGTGTTCGAGAATTATCCGATCGACCATGCTCTGACGGAAAAAAACCAGCAGGTTCGCGTCGATAAGACCAGGCTTGTCGAGACCAGCAATTATCCGCTGTTCGCGAGCGTCGGTCTCGACAAGCGGTTCCGCCTGACCTTCAACTATCAGCGCGGGCACTTCGACGAGGCGCAGATCGCGCGGCTGCAACATGCCTTTGTGCGCTTGATGGAGGCGTTGAGCATCGATGCCGATCGGCCGGTCGGCATGATCGCGGATCGTGATCCCGCAGATGATGTCCTGCTCGCCCGCGCCAACAGCACGAGCCGCGATGAGCCGCGCCGGGGCCTTATCGAACAGTTTGAATCGCAGGTCCGCAGCTGTTGCGACGGGATCGCGCTGGTATTTGGGGACGAGGCGTTGAGCTATGGAGAGCTGAACGCGCAGGCGAACCGTTTGGCGTGGCGGCTGCGGGATCGCGGGGTTG
>NZ_JAVDPZ010000079.1:0-2715 GCF_031453995.1 Nitrobacter vulgaris
GCTTCGCCGCCATGATCTGCTCCGTGACGAATCACGGAGCTCTATGAATCAGCGATCAAACCGATTGGGAATCCTGAATGTCGATCGGTTCTAGGCCGAAGCGGTTCTTGCCGCAGTAAGCGCAGACCTTCCTCTCTATTGGCATGGCGACCTCCTTCGGCATAGGAGGTGTGCGGCGGCGGTAAAACATCAAGAGCGCGGCTTCTACCGTCGCATCAACTCGTCATGGCCGTTGCCGCGTATCGTCTCTCCGCCAACGCTCTTCCTCGTGCAAAAAAGTCCCCCCCCATTAAAGCGGGAGCAGTCGGCTTGCCGGGACGAAGGGGAGTCCGACAAGGGTGGGGTTCACGGGTAGCGGAGGGCGGCAATGAAGTCGCCGTGCGGGCCGTCGGGCACTGGCCCTTCGATTTCCGCTCCTTCGATCATCCGGCAGTTTGTGAACGATGCCTCGCAGTGCGGTGAGCAGAACGTCTTGCCCCCGCTGTGCCGGCGCATGAGGCCGAAGGCGGACTGGTTGCAGTAGTCGCAGGTCTTCTTGATGCGTGGTTGGCGCTTTGATTGCCACATTGGCGACGGCTCCTCGGTTGTGGAGGCGTACTGCGGAGTGGGAGACTCAGACGCAACTGCGCGGCACGATTCCAAAACCGACGAATCGAGCTGGCTGGTTGTATCGTAGCACAAGCTCAATCCGGGCCGAAGCGAGTGCACAGCTTTGTCCGCCGTTTCCTGGACTGCCCCGCCAGGGGTCGCTAAAGCAACGATGGGCTGGCCACGCTCGCGCTATTGACGCGGAGTGCTCGTGCTCCAGGCAAAAGGGATGCGCCGATGCAGCCGATGGCCACCTTCAATCCAGACGTCCCGTGCATGGTGCACGACGAGCTTAACGACCAGCGCCCTCAATTCACTTACGATCGTGCTGACGAAACAATCGATCCTGGGTCACGCGCGTCGGCGAAACGACCGCACCAGGGCAGCGGAGTACGGCGGTCGGTGTGCCGGTTTAACCTTGGTGCAAAGTTTTGTTTAAATTCGTATGAACTTTTAGGAAGCACTGTGAGACATAACAGCGATCACGACTTTTCGTGAGTGGCGCAGCATTTCCTGGTCTGTCCGATCATTCGCCTTGGAACCAATTGCGCACATTGTTTTCATCACCGTATGGATCATGGCTACAATCGGTGATGAGAACGCGAACTGTGTTCCACGCCCGATTTAGGATTGGAGCGCGCCGTGATGAAATGAAAGCCGTTATCACCAGTGGTAGACCAATCCAATCCGGAGTTTGACGGCGATAGTAGCACTCAGAAGATCATGCTTCTGGTCATTGCTGTTGGATTTATTGTTTTGACCGGACTGCTGCTCTATTTGCCGTTCATGTCTTAGCTTCAATTCGCGGTTTCTTCTCAACATGGCACTCGCTTTGCTTTGGACAGAACGTTCAATGAGATCACAACGCAAAGTGCCTTGTTATGACCCAAACACTATCTCACCAAGACGCAACACGCGCGCTCTTTAAGCAAAAATGGTACAGTAGACATCGGAAAATACGCCGCGCGCTATTTTTTTTGCGAAAGAAGAAGCCGGGGTGGGGGCGACTGTTGATCGCCGTGATCGTCATCGACAGCCTGGTCGCGGGCGGGGGCTGGTTTGCCGTCGGTTACTTCATCAAATGATTGCTCAGAGGCGCTGGTCCCGAGGCCGATCTGAATAAGGACATAGGCTGCCTGGTTCACGACCAGACACGCGACTATGATAACAACTCCATTTCCGGGTCCAAAGCCGTGCATATGGAGAACAGCGGCCGAGACGAGGACAATCAGCACTGCGAGGGGTACAAGGACAAAGACTTTTAAACGTAAGCTTGCGGTTGCACCTATCAGTGCGCTGGTAGACAGCAGAACAAGAGCTATATCCATGCTTATGCCATTGCGATTGTTGCCTTATAGACTAACTATACCTCCCGGCATCATTAACGTTTGGTGTTATTTAGCGGCTGGCAAGGTGTTGTGTCTCTCCCAAGACGTAGGACCGCGCTTGAACTGATCGTGGCCTGGATCTCTTGATAAAGTGTTCAAGTTTCACCATTTCGAGAAAGAGTTTGACCATCTTTAAAATCTAGGCGCTGGGCCGTGTGCCAAGCGTCATCTATCAGTTGTTCGAGCGCTTCATGTTGTGGGAGTGATGACATTTGTCCTGCCGATCTGAGAAAGCTGGCGGAGAAAGTGATCGACGCGCGCACCTAACTGACGTAAATCGCCTGTTAAAAGCATTCATAAAAACAGCGAGTCCCGACAAAGGGTGATTGAACTAGCCGAACGTTTTACGAAACAAGTTTGATGTGCTCGCGAGCCGCACCACATTGGAGCGAAGGAGAGACGGCGGGACAAGTACGCGAATCCGTACCTTGACCTATCGGATGAGGTTATGTCTAGTCGCAGTGGTCTGGGCGGTTTTTTGCTTGGGCTGCTAACGTGAGGTCCGTAAAACACAGAACACCGCGCGGCGAACTATGTTCGTCGGCGGCGCTGGTTCGTGGCTGGTCCTAAAAACTTCCCCAGCAATCATGAGGCGATTGAACCCGTAAAAAGGTTCAAACCAATTTTTTCGTATGCCGATTCAGTCTAGCACTACTTTGGCAGATTTATTAGATGGATCGTCTCAACAGGATTCTCGAATCACGTTTTCAATGATTCATGGGTGGTCGGCTTTTTGGAG
>NZ_JAVDPZ010000080.1:0-2699 GCF_031453995.1 Nitrobacter vulgaris
CGACCTATTCGTGCGGCCTCCACCGTTACGATGCACGCACTGTGAAATGCTGCTCGCAGGCCGCCTTCAGCAAAATCTGCCAAAGTAGTGCTAGATGCTTGGTCGATCGGGCCGGATCCGGCACCGAAGCGCACCGTGACCCGGCCTGATCGGATGTGGTTTAGTCAGTAATCTCAGTAGACGGGCACCCACGGAACGCTTCGCCCTCAACAGCGACCCGGCCGACGGACGGAAATGGCAGGTGGGTGGCCACGAGCTGTTCGCCGGTTGCTGCCAACTCCCTCAAAAGACGGACACGGACGCGGGCTGCCTCTTCAGGATCGTGTTCGAAGCCGTTATGCCAGTCGGGATGATCGAACCCGACCGCGAAGACGGCATCGCCCGCGAAGGTCAATCGGTCGTCACCGGATGCGAGCGGACCACGCTGTGACCGGGCGTGTGACCGCCGATGCGGCGGACGATGATGCCCGGTGCGACTTCGTGTTCCTCATCGAGCAGTCGCAGTTGACTTCGGTACTCTTGCGCGAACCGCTTGGCAGTCGACCATAGCGATCTCGCCAGTAGGTCCAGAACGCGTAGACACGTTTGTCACTGAAAATATCGCGGAGGGCGTTCGTCCATCCGTAGCGAAGCGAACGCTTGCGTGGCGCCGGCTGAACCAAGGCATCCTTACCAATAGATGTCGAGGTCGCTCGGCGCGACAAAAGTCGCCGACCAACAGGGCCGGATAGCCTTGCTTCGGCAACCGAGCCGCATGGCGAGCAAGCCGCGAAAACCAACTCATTTCGTAGTCGAACTTAGATCCCGCCGCAAAAGTCGCCTGATGCGCGATTTAGAGCGCTATATCAGGACCGTTACAGCCTTCGTCTGCCTCGCCATGATCTGCATCATGCTCCGGTACCTCATTATGCTCAACCCAATGCTCCCGAGTCTAATCTTCTTGGATCAGCGCCAGTTGCAAGCGACACGGCTCGCGCCATGACCTCCCAGGGAGGCGAAGTTGAACTTCGTCGCGAGACCGCAGCCTTGAGTCAAAAACATAAGCGGGGAAGGGGGAGACGACAAAATTTTATACTTGAAGAAGACGACGGCGTGAATTGGGCAGACGATAGGGTAGCTTGCTGTGCAATCGCGACATCATCGGTCGCGGCTATTCAATGTTGTGTAGTTAGCCGACCCATCGCGATTACCGCAGAGGAGATCGTCGTATCGTGCATGGATTGCGTCATTGCAAATGCAAGACGCGCAAGTCTATGTTGGAGCATCAACTAGGATTGAGTCCTCCAAGCTGCCGAAAGGCAATGCTTCTTGCTGCGGTATCTCTCGCGGTGAGAGCACTTACCCCGAACTAATCAGGTTGGTGGATTTCGTTTGCCTGCAAATGAGCGGGCGGACTCTCGACGCGATGAATCCTGCGCACGACAACGACGGGCGGAAAGCACCTCCCGGCGAACGGTAGTCCTTTGGAAAAGGAAAGTGTGATGAGCGGTATCGATCTGGCGATTACACGAAAGCTCGCGATCAAATTCATTGACCGACCCGGCGGATGACTCCGCAGAGCGCTTTGAAGAAGCAAATTGAAGAATGTGATGACCGACAGGCCTAGCGGCCGGTCGAAAGCACTGAGGAGACGCTGATGAGCTGGATACTTGACCTCGTTAATCCCCGGGACCGCTTCTTGAGCGCAGTCTGCCGCCGTACGAACCCCGCGGATGCCAGCGTGGCATCTCGGCCTCCTGGTATGTCTATAGTCCGATCCGGGTGAAGTACCCGTATATTCGCGGCCCTCTTGCCGACCTTTGGCGCGAGGCCAAGGCGTCGCATCCGGATCCGGTGCAGGCCTGGGCGTCGTTGGTCGAAGATGAGCAGAAGCGTCTGCGTATCCAGAAGGCGCGGGGCAAGGGTGGCTTCCGCCGTGCCAAGTGGGAAGAGCTGGTCGAGCTGATTGCTGCGTCTTGTTTGTATACTGCGCGCAAGCACGGACCGGACCGGGTGATGGGCTTCTCGCCCATTCCGGCCATGTCGATGCTGTCATTCGCGGCCGGCACACGCTTTTTGTCGCTCTTCGGCGGCGGGTTAATGAGCTTCTACGATTGGTACGCCGATCTGCCGACCTCGTTCCCGGAAATCTGGGGCGACCAGACCGACGTGTGCGAGAGCGCAGACTGGTACAACAGCAAGTTCATTGTTTCGATGGCGTCGAACCTGAACATGACGCGTACCCCCGACGTGCACTTCATCTCTGAGGCGCGCACCGAGGGTACCAAGTTCGTTGTTCTTTCGCCGGACTTCAGCATGGTTGCCAAGTACTGCGATGAGTGGATTCCGATCCAGGCGGGACAGGACACGGCGCTGTGGATGGCGGCCAACCACGTCATTCTCAAGGAGTACTATATCGACCGCCAGGTTCCGTATTTCATTGACTACGTGAAGCGCTATACCGACCTTCCGTTCCTTGTCGAGCTCGAGCCCAACGGCAACACCTACAAGACGGGCCGGTTGCTGCGAGCCAAGCGTGTTGCGCGCTATCAGGACGTCGAGAACGGCGACTGGAAGATGCTCGTTATCGACGAGAAGAGCGGCGAGCCGCGCGCGTTCAAGGGGCAGGTCGGCGATCGCTGGGGCTCCACGCACGGCAAGTGGAATCTGTCCGCGGAAGACACGCTGGACAACAGCCCGATCGATCCGGTGCTGAGCTT
>NZ_JAVDPZ010000081.1:0-2666 GCF_031453995.1 Nitrobacter vulgaris
AAAGAGTCTCAGGCCCTCCGCCACAGCCGAGCATGCCAGCCATCAGACAAGCCATCCTCGACCTATTCGTGCGGCCTCCACCGTTACGATGCACGTACTGTGAAATGCTGCTCGCAGGCCGCCTTCAGCAAAATCTGCCAAAGTAGTGCTAGGCTCAGGACTCATAAACGCCGTCCGGTATCGCGCCGGGTTCCTCCGCTTACCGCGGAAGGCGCGTCCATACGCCCTTGCCGGAGCGGCGTGATCCCTCGACCGCGCCGCGCCGGTAGCCGTCAGAAGAGAATGCCGGTCTCCACCAACGCTCGGACCTGATCGCGTTGGTTGAGATCGCGGCCGAAGCCGTAGCCGGCTTCGAGATGGCCAACGCGGACATAGGACAACTCTCCACGCACGAAGAATAAGCCCTTCTCGTAAGTCGGAGTGATGGTAAGCGACCAGGCGTCGCTCTTTGCCCCATAGAGCAAATTTGTCGGCGTGCAGTTAGGGTCGGCGCCACACGTTCCGCCGGTCGCCTTTATATATTCGGCGCGGGCGCCGAGGGACCACTCATGGTTCAACGTGTATTTGGCGAGAAGGGCACCTCCATAGGTGCCGGCCGCGCGATTGATTCCGAGTTGATCATCACGCCCAACGTGGTTGTATTGCAGGTATGGCGTGAGTGTTAGCGGGCCGCTGGTGTATGTGTAGATCAGGTTGAAGATGCTGCTATTGTTCTGCAATAGCGGCGTTGCGGTTGAGGATTTGTCGTTTGGCGACAGGCTGCCCGCACCCACGAAGGCGATCGAATGCGACGAATCGATCGCATACGTCAGCGCGCCCGAAAGCCAGTTCAATGTGCCTGAGAAAAAGCCATCGTTCAGCGACACCGACGCGCTGAGCGGGCCGTGCCCATAATTGATCTGAACGCCGCGGTTGACTGCGTTCTCCTGATTCCAAAGCAGCCCGCGCGCGATGTTGATGTTCTGGAAGGTGAAGGTCGACTCGGCCCCCACCAAAGTTGGCAGGTGGCCCGCTACAACTGACAGTTCAGGATTGATTACCGCCTTGGCATAAGCAACAGAAACTGGCCCGTATAGCTGGCCTGTTGCCTTTGTCGCTTGCAGATAGGAGGAGCCGAGGACTGGCACAGAATACGCGCCCCCCTGAATGTAGAACTGCACCGGCCCCTTGGTCGTTTGAAGCTCGATCTGAGCGCTGGTCACATCGACGAAACTGCCCTCATTGCCGGTCCCCCCGGCGTGGGTGGGATGAGTTTGGAGTGCGCCGATTCCGATCAGTTGGCCGCCGACGAAAACCGAACCAAGCTGACCCGCATCTATCGAGAAGGGGTCGGAATTTGGCACAAGCGGGCCAGAAAAGCTGGGCGTGGAAAGAGGCTCGGCGTGCGCGACTCCTACATCGAAGAGCGCGCTGCAGCCGCCCAGCGTGAGGGCGAATTGCAAGATCCCGAGATCGAATCGACGACGCGCGGTGCGCCCGGACGTCTGAAGTGTTTGCGAATATGGCGATTGTGATGTCATCGGTGCATTCCCCTCCTTGGAAGGGTCAATGCGCGCGAGAACTAAGAGGGGTCGCGGAAAAGCGACGCCTTATCTTTCGGCGGTACGTAAGGCGCCGCGGCCGTTTCGCGTGTATTCGGTTGTCCTCTTGATCGTTGGACATGGTCCTCACCAAACTAAGAAAGCGACGAAGGGGCGGGTTATCGTTTCCTGGGACCAGATCCCGCAGAGCGATCACCAGGGGACTGCTCTTGAACGTGTCCCGCGTCACACAAAGCAAAACATGTGCCAGCCGATCGGCACTCGCTATTGCTGCGGTCTGCTTCGCACTTGGCCTTTGGCAGCACCTAAGACGGGCTGCCAAAGCGGGGATGCCCGGTCATGCTCGCTTAGCCCCTCATGTCAGCAATTTCCGTCGATTGAATTCCAGGGGAAGGAGTGAGGCTGGAGCTATTGACGATGAGCACTGCATAAAATTTCATCGATCGGCGTAGGAACGCCATAGGCCGACCCCAGACGGCCTCATTGGAGATCTGAAAATGCAGGACTTTATCGGAGGACGGCGCCTCGCCTGGGTGAGCGGGCGAACTGGGACGAGTGATGCTGGCAAAGCCGCTCTAACGGGATATTCCAGAAAATATAACCCAGAAACAAAATTTGGCAGCGGCGCAATTCGCTGCCCGCGCGGAGGTTTTCGCGCGTCTATCTTCCCGCTCCGGATTGCCTGCCGACAATGGATGCTGAACTCCGGTTATCCTTTCATCGCTTATGCACCCCGTTAGGTGCATGCACAGCATTAAATTTGGGCAGTGATCTGCGTGGATTCTGAGCAAAGCGATGCTGTGGCCATCTCATTCAAGATGAGCCGAGCCATCCTACTCGCCGGGAGTTATGCGCGATGCAATCGGAAAAAATTGAACAGAATAAAGCGTGCGAAAGCTATTCTGCTACTTTCTTAAGCACCTATGTCGGCGTCAGCTTGGTTGCGTTGTCGAAGACCGGATCACCCGATCCCTTCACGATGGTGGCCGACACGACATGGCCGAGGCGATCGAGCACGAAGTTGACGAGAATCTCGACGTTTTTCTGGATGTGTTCAGGCGGATAGCGCTTGTGCTTGTCGAGATGAGCGACCAATTCCTTCTGCCAGGTGGCCAGGATTCGGCG
>NZ_JAVDPZ010000082.1:0-2168 GCF_031453995.1 Nitrobacter vulgaris
GGGAAAAGCGCGCTTCGCGAGCGGCCTCTGCCGCGCCCAGACTGGCCTGCTTTTACTCCGCCTCCGTGGCTTGGTTTTGCTCCGCCGTTGACAAAAGATCGATGGGTTCTGACACGGTTGTAATAGTCGGCATAAAATTTGAGTATCCGGCGCAGATGCGCCTCGCCCAAGACAATGATGTGGTCCAAACACTCGCGCCGGATCGATCCGACCAGCCGTTCGGCAAAACCATTTTGCCAAGGTGAATCTGGTGCAGTGGGCTTGTCCCGGATGCCCATGGCGCGCAGTCGGCGTGTGACGACCGCGCCATAGATTTGATCCCGATCGCGGATGAGGTATTTTGGGGCATCATCCCAAGGGAAGGCCTCCGTTATCTGACGCGCAATCCACTCCGCTGTCGGGTTTGTTGTGACGTTGATCCAGACGAGGTCTCTGCGGTCGAGCCGGACGATGACGAAGGCATAGAGCAGGTCGAAACCGATCGTCGGGACAACGAACAAGTCCATAGCGGCAATATCCGGCGCGTGATTACGCAGAAAGGTCCGCCATCCTTGGCTTGGCGGTCCTCGCCGTTTGACCATGTACTCGGCGACGCTTGATTGAGCGACCTCAATCCCGAGCTTGAGCAGTTCACCATGGATACGCGGCGGGCCCCAAAGCGGATTTTCGATGCTCATCTGCCGGATCAGCGCGCGCGGCTCCGTCTCGATCTGAGGTCGCCCTCCCAGTGGGCGCGATCTCCACCGCCAATAGCGGCGAAAGCCAGCCCGATGCCAACGCACCAGCGTCTCGGGCCGGACAATCATCAGAACCTGCAGGATCGACGGAAACCAGCGATACAGCTGGACAAAGAACCAGCGATCGCTGCTTGTGAATCGAACACGGCCACGCGGCTTGCGCCGCAAAACAATCAACTGATGTCGAAGCACCGCGTTCTCAGCTTCAAGCCGCCACTTCGACTTGAATGGCGAGGCCAGGACGGCCAGAACGAAACAGAGCCAGCCCGATCATTCTACCAGCTTAGGCGATCACGTCATCAACTCTGATAAGGTTTTCGGTATACACAAGTACTCAGCGGCATCGGTAGCATCAATGCTGACCGCGGCTCGTTGCCTGCCTCAAACGTCACTTGGCTCATCTCAGAACTCTTCATCGTAGTCGCTGAGTAGCGTTGTGATGTCCTGGTCCCGTTTGGCAAAAGACAATCGAACACCGTGTAGGCGCGACCCGAACTTCTCGCCGCCCCAGGCCTATTCCGCCTGCTGCCCTTCCCTTTTTTTTCGGCCGAACAGCCGCTCGGCGGCAACGTAGAAGGTCGGCGTGATCAAGAGGGTGATCAGCGTCGCCACCAGGAGACCGCCGATCACCGCGGTGCCCATTGACAGGCGGGCGTTCGCGCCTGCCCCGCTCGCGATGGCGAGTGGCACGGCGCCGAGAATGAAGGCGAAGGAGGTCATCAGAATCGGGCGCAGCCGCATCCGAGCCGCATCCTGGGCAGCCCTCAGCGGATTCTCCCCTTGGTTCCGGCGCAGGTCCTCCGCGAAGGCGACAAGGAGGATCGCGTTTTTGGCCGCGAGCCCGACTAGGAGCAGGAGCCCGACCTGCCCGAAGATATCGAGCGGTAGATCCCGCAGAGCCAGGAAGCCGATCGCCCCAAAAATCGCTAACGGTGTCGCGAGCAGAATGACGAATGGCAGACGAACCGACTCGTACTGTCCGGCGAGCAGCAGGAAGATCATCAGAACGCCCAGGCCGAAGATCAGCGGTGCGTAGCCGCCGGCGATCTTCTCCTGGTATGCGACCTCGGTCCACGCGACTGCGTAGTTTGAGGGCAGCTTCTCGGCGGCGAGCCGCTCGATCTCAGCGATCACCGTGCCCGAGCTCGCCCCTGGCGCCGTGCCGACCGCCACCTCGATCGCTGGATAGGTGTTGTAGGACAGGACCGCGGTCGGCCCGCTGACGAAGCGAGGCTGGATAATGGAACCAAGCCGCACCGGCTCCCCCTGATTGTTGAGCACGGTCAGGCGCTCTACGTCTTCCATCGTGCGCCGGCCGCTCGCCTCGCTTTGCACGTAGACCTGGTAGACGTAGCCGAACCGATTGAAGAGGTTGACGAAGGACGAGCCGACATAGGTGCCGAGCGTGTCGAACAGGCGCTGGAGGGGCAC
>NZ_JAVDPZ010000083.1:0-1952 GCF_031453995.1 Nitrobacter vulgaris
TCAGAGGCCGGACACATGTCAGCACCCGACCACGCTCTGTGCTGTTCGAAAAGATTCTTCTTGCACCAACGGGGGCGTCCACACATGTCCATGATAACGATGTCGCCCGGTTGCAACGATGGGGCGAGTAATTGTTCGACGTAGGCCAAGAAGACTTCGCCATCCATGGGACCGTCCAGGACAAGCGGTGCGATCAGGCCGCTGGAACGCAATCCAGCGGTGAATGTCGTGGTCTTCCAATGTCCGTGAGGGACAGCAGCACGACATCGCTCGCCGCGCGGCGAACGTCCGTAAAGTCGCGCCATTTTGGTATTGGCGCTGGTTTCGTCGATGAAGACGAGGCGCTCAGGGTCAAGATCGAGCTGGCCGTCGAACCAGTCTTCGCGCCGCTTCAGGACGTCCGGGCGGTCCGCTCGCTCGCGTGGGCGGACTTTTTTTGAACGTCAGTCCGCAGCGGTCGAGGAAGATCCATAGCGTCGCCCGGCTGGCGCGTACGCTGCGTTCGGCCAGAAGCCGCTCCAGCAGCTCGCTGATCGTCAGGTCCGGCGTTTCCGCGATCAGCCCGAGAAGATAACCGCGGTGCGGATCGAGTTTCGAGCGGCGTGGCTGGCCTTGCTTGCGCGCCGAACGGTCGCCGGCCTCGCGGGCCCTGCGAACCCACACGATCGCTGTGGCCTCGCCAATCCCGAAACGGGTTGCTGCCTGTCGTGCAGACGCGCCAGACAACGCGGCGTCGATTACGCGATCACGCAAATCCTGGCTGTAGGCTCGCGCCATGCTTCGCCCCCGTCGCTATCGCGACAAAGGACTCGCATTATTCGCGCGATTTGTGAATCCCGTCCTGAATCGAAAATCAGCGAACCCGCTCTAGGGTCTCAGGTCATCTTGTCGACGAAATGTTCTGAAACCTTCGAAGCGACGGGACCAGTTCACCACCCCAAGCTGCTCTACAACCTCAATCCAATCATCGACCCCATGGGCGGCGATGATCCTCGCCCGATTGCCGATCGGGTGTTGGCCGAGATGGAGCGGCGGCGATCGGAAGCCGAGTAGCGCGAATTGTTGAGTGACTGATCGCACGCCTTCCCGGTTGGCTACGGGCATTCTCAACGCGCTCTGCATTGCCAATCTTCGATTGCACCGAAGCCGCACAGGCGCGCCGTTCAAATACAGCCGAATGGCGGCAGACTTTCAGCCTCTATCGGTGGGCAACTCTAACCAGCTTCGTCCGTAGTGTAGTTGATCAAATTCTTTTCAAGCCAAGCATCAAGCTCTTCGGTCCCTGGATTCGCGCCCGCAGCGTCAACATCATCCGCCGTTTGCGCCAATGACTTCCGTTCGACCTCTCTTTTTGCGCGCTCACTCTCCCAATAATTTCGTAAATCCTTCAGGCGTTTTTCGTGATGCTCTGGTGCGCGCGAGAATACAGGCTCAAGATTATCGGAAATATAGGGCGTGAAGCAGTATGCGCTCTCTTTGATGAATACTCCGCAAAACTCGAAGACATGGTCAGTCTCTAGGGGTACAATCTTGTGAAGCTTGTCTTCGGTCTCTTCTAGAAGGGGTGATGGTCGCATATCGATCCAGAAAACAGGATAGGGTTGACCGCCAAAGACGCCCTTGAAGATATGTCTCCCGTCGAAAAAAAACCTGAGTTTTTCGTAAGGATAGCTTTCATCGATAGGTCGCGCTCGAACTGCGTAGATCAACATTAAAGCTAACTCGACCGAGATAACCAATCTCCTCGTCGAAGAAAGCTGAGCAAGACGAAAGCCAGTATCGATTGCTGGACCGATAAAATCTCGTGTTAGTCCAGCATCTCGCCCGCCATAATAATACTGATCCATAAGGAAGAGATTGAACCGCCCCGGGTTTGCCGGAGGCTATTTCGTTTGAGTCACGCCGCCAGTTTCTGCTCATTGAGCATAGCGTAGTAACGTTCCTCAGCTTCG
>NZ_JAVDPZ010000084.1:0-1886 GCF_031453995.1 Nitrobacter vulgaris
TGGGGTGGCTGGTCGCCGGAACTGCTCAGCAGCGAACTGCCCGCCACATGGCCAGCGAAGGTCGTTGGCGATTTGCAGGCGACGACGCTGCCAGACGGCTCGCACGGCTATTTCTGGCAGGCGAGCGATCAGATCGGCGTAACGCAGACGAACGATTTCATCTTCGGCGATCTGCAGCGGGTCTTGCGCGAGCAGCTCAAAGCTGGGATCGGCACCGTCACCGGGGCCATCGCGCTCGGATCGCTGCCAGATCATCCAGCGGTGCGTTTCAGCGCGTCACCGCCGAGCGATGCGGAGCTGCTCACGCTCCTTGGCCGGCCGCCGACGTCCACGCCGCCACCGACGCAGCAGCTCAAGGACGAGCTCAAGCTGGAAGCGCCCCTCGCGGTGCAAGGGCAGGCGGGGCACGCGGGCTTTTTCCCTTTTAATAAATTCAGCGCCACGCCGTTGCTGATGAAGGCGGCGCGCGAGGCGGCCTCCGAGTCGAAGAACGATGACGTGAAGAAGCGGCTGATGATTGTACCGCGCTGCCGCGTCAATGCTCTTAAGACGAGCCCGGATGGCGGCAAGCTGCGCGTGACCGAAGTTGTGACCGAGCGCGGGACTTTCACGGTGCCGCCTAATGGGGTGGTGGTGATCGCCCTCGCCACGATCGAGAGCACCCGGATGGCGCTGCATTCTTTTCAGGGCATGCCGGCCGCGGCTTACGGGCGCATCGGCGAAAATCTCATTGCGCATCTGCGCTCGAATGTCGATATCCGCGTGCCGCGCGCCGCACTGGCATCGTTGCCTGCGACCGCCAAGGCGCTCCAGGCATCTGCGCTCTTTGTGAAAGGGCAGCACCACTACTCCGCAGCGGTTGGCGGCGGAGTCGGGCATTTCCACCTGCAAATCACCGCGACCGGCGGCGGTGGCGGCTTGACCGGCTCGGAGGCGGAGCTCTTCAAGAAAGTGCCCGACATCGACAAGTTCGAGGAGCATCTCAAGGCTACCGATACCCACGTCGTCATCACGATGCGGGGCATCGGCGAAATGGAGCCGCTGAATCCGGCGAGTTTTGTGCGGCCCGACGCGGAGACGGAGTTTGGCGTCCCGCGCGCCTTTGTGTCGATTGAGCCGTCGCAGAAAGACAAGGAACTATGGGACACTATGGACCAGGCGGCCGATGATGTAGCGGCGATTTTCGCGAACGGCCACAAAGTGGATGTGATCAAAGGCGGAGAGGTGATCGCCACCAGTGTGAACACGAGCCAGCTCAAGACAATCCTGCCGTTCAAGTTTTCGGACGATGCTGGACGCGGGCGCCGCGATGGCCTCGGCACCACGCATCACGAAGCGGGCACACTGCGGATGGGCGACGATCCAAACCAATCCGTGACCGACGCGAACGGTCGCTTCCACGAAGTGCGCAACGCCTACGTTGCCGGCCCCGCGCTTTTCCCCACAATCGGCTCACCGAATCCCATGCTCACCGGCATCGCGCTGGCACGCCGACTTGGCGACCAGTTGCTGCCGCCACCGCCCGCGGCTAAGCCAGACGCTGGGTTCACCTACATTTTCGACGGCACCGGCGCGCAGTTCAAAAACTGGAAGATGGCCACGGGTGGCGGAGGCAAGTTTGACGTCATCAACCGGGCGCTGGTGGCGCGGCCCTCCGGCGATATCGGCCTGCTCTACTACACCGCCGCGCAGTTCGAGAATTTTGTCCTGCGCTTCGACTTCCTGCTCTCGCGCCCGACCGGCGCCGACAACGACAATTCCGGTGTCTTCCTCCGCTTCCGGGACCCGAGCAAGCCCGTGCCGCGCCCGGACGGTTCGGGTATTTCCGACCTCTACAACAACCAGGCCTTCGTTGCGGTGAACACGGGCTTTGAAGTGCAAATCGA
>NZ_JAVDPZ010000085.1:0-1882 GCF_031453995.1 Nitrobacter vulgaris
TGCTCAAGATCCGGCAACAGCGCCGCAACGTCGACAGCCTCCGCGGAAGACGGACGGCCGTGCATCGCGGCGTGGACGTCCTTCGCCCGCACGCCCCGTACCACCACTTCGCGGTCATGCGGCAACTGCATCAGCGCCTGCAGCCAGCGAGACCAGTCGATGCCTGGCACCGAGGGCAGATCCTGCGACCGTCGCCCGATTTCCTCGGTGAGGGTGTCCTGCCGAACTTTGCCCTCGCGCTGCCACTGCTGGTAGTTGCTGCGCGGCAGGAACATGCGCGCATGAAACAGCTCCGCACCACGGCGCACCGCCTGCTCGAATGGCATGCTCTCGAGCCCCCGCAGCGGATTGCGGCTGATAAAATTACGAATCGGCCAGAAAAACGGCAGCTGCTCACCCGCCACATAGGCGGTCGAGCGCACCCGCAGACGCCGGCCGAGGTTCAATGCATCCACCATGACCACCCTCCGATCGAAGCCAGCACTGCAGCAGCGGCGCTAGCAAACGCTAGCGCCCGCAAACACCATCGGACGAAAAGACTCATTGGTCGACAGACACGCCTCGCCAAATCCGGGCGATTGACTTGACATTAAAGCGGCTAAAAAGGTTAGCGTGGCTGGCCGAAGCAACTAGCCGTCCCATCTAAATGAAGTGACACATCTAACACGCGTGCTGACAGGAACCGACCGAGCAAGTCTTCGCCAAGCTTACGACCATGCTGTACAAGGGCGGCGAGCTCCATCGTATAGGACGGCACTCTCCTGAACGTCTTTAGTTGATCGACTGCGCAACTACATCGCGAGGGTCGAATACGCTTCAGTATGACGCAACGACAGCCAGGTCCCCTCTCTCGTTGAGGCCATCAACCGCCTTTCCAAAGCCGAGGGGGATCATCGATGCTGCTAAGCCATAGGAGAATCGGCCCTGGCAGCGTGACTCACACCAAACGGCTTTAGCAATTCCCGGGTAGTTCAAATGGGCTGCAAGCTCATAGTCTGCGTCGCGATATCACCTACCATTCCAGCTTCTCCATCTTACGCACGACGACATGCGTGTCGCGCGTGAAGATGCCGGTCGGTCCCCAGTAATTCCATCCATAGGTGAACTGGGCATAGCCACCGGCCAGGAACAACGGGTTGATACGAATACGCGTCAGACTGTTGTGTCCGCCACCGCGCCACTTCCGCTCCTGGGACTTCGGAATGTACACCGTGCGTTCAACCGCGTGGTAATACATACAGGTGCCAGGCTGGATTCGACGACTGACATTGGCGCGTGTCACGACCACACCGTTGTCGTTGTAGACCTCGACCCAGTCGTTATCCTCGATACCGACCTTCTCTGCATCCCTATCATTGATCCACACCGGGTCCATGCCGCGAGACAGCATCAACATGCGGTGATTGTCTTTGTAGGTGGAGTGAATGTTCCACTTGCCGTGCGGCGTGATGTAGTTCAGCACCAGCGAGCGATCATCAACCCGGCTCTTCACAATATCGCCGGTCTTCCGCGGATTGAGCCGCGGCTTGTAGGTCGGTATATGCTCACCAAAGTCGAGGTACCACTGATGGTCGAGATACAGAGATTGCCGACCAGTTAGCGTACGCCAAGGCACCAAGCGCTCGACATTCATACACCAGGCGGAATACGCACGACCGTCGTTGACCAGGCCCGTCCAGCAGGGACTCGTCAGGATACGCCGCGGCTGCCGCGTCAGATCGAAGAACGTCGACGAGACACTCCGCGTAGGCTCCGCCAAGTCTGCAAGCGGCAGTCCGACATGTTGTTCCTCGTTGACGAAGCCCTGGTAGCTGACCTCACCGTTCGATACCGGCGCGCACAGCAACACCGTGTTGGATGCGTCAAGCACATCTTCCAGACT
>NZ_JAVDPZ010000086.1:0-1792 GCF_031453995.1 Nitrobacter vulgaris
CCACCCGATACGACAGGCGAACAGAACACTTCACAGGCTTCATCAAGCTCGCAGCAGCCATGATATGGATGCGATGAATGTCGATCGGTTCTAGGATTCCGCGCCATGTCCTAGATTTTGGCGATAGATCTCCTGCTCCGTCATCGTCGGCGACAAGCCGACAATTGATTATGCGTCGTTCAGACGGCCGCTCGGTCGGAAGGATCGCCAACTCTCCACCTAGGAGCGAGGCGGAGTATGTCGAAAAGTAAAGATCGGTACGTACTTCTCAAGAAAGTCCGGCAGTTAAACCTTGCCCTAAGCGATTATCACGCATGGCAAGGCATCATTGGACACCCGAAGATGAAAAGAAGCTTTTGTATCTAAAGAAAAGCGCCAACTTCGCTTGTTGCTAAGGCACTCGGCACCACTGAGGCGTCTGTCAGCAGCCGGTGGTCGGTTTTGCGGCGATCTATGTCTTTGGCGGATCGCGACCCAAATCCCCTGCCAGCCAGCCCGAAGCCTTCGTCCGTAGTGGGTCGTACCCGACGCACGTAAAGACACGCGGGCACCCGCCCGCCCCGCGGCAATGCCATGGTCTTAAGCTTTTTATCGGATTTCCCGTAACCATGCGCAGCCGCGCGGCCGCAGCCATGGGTGTCGGCTTCGCGAACCTGCGCTGCTCTTGGGATGCGCACACGGAATTTTCAAGAGGCTATGTCATGAGACAGCGCGCCAGGATGCTCGATGAAGTCGATGGTAGTTGCAAGGATAAGCACGCTCGCCCTAGTGGATACACTCACGAATGACGCAGAAGCGGCTTGTCGAGTAGGACGCCGACGATTTGGTCGGCAAATACGAGGGGCAGTAAGACGATGAATGTCCTAGGAACGGGCCAGAATGGTGCTTCGTCGGAAGTGCGAGAAGGACTTGAAGTGGGCGCTCCCGGTCCTAATTAGAACCTCCAGCCGGACTGCGATTCGGCAAAACGAACTCGGAAAGGAAACACAGCCGCCCGCCTTTGCGGACGTATTTGTAAGGAAGTGGACATGAGAAAGCTTGCTCTTGGAATCGCCGCGGCAGCAACGCTCCTCATCGGGACGGTTGCACCTGCATCGGCTCATTGGCGTCATCACTACTGGGGCGGTCCGGGAATCGCCCCTGGAATTGCTGTAGGGTTGGTTGCGGCGACGCTGGCCGCCGCAGCGGCACCCCCGGTCTACTACGGACCGGTCTATGGCCCGGCTCCCTATTATTATGGTCCGCCCTATCGGGTGGTCCGACCCTATCCGCCGGTTTACCCGTACTGGTACCGTTGGTGATGAGAGAGAAGGCTCGGCTCTCGCCGGGCCTTTCTTTATGCACCGACGGCCCCTGCCCAAGCATTTCGCAACTCACCTTTAGGCATTCATGCACGCGATGCGGGGGCGCCGAACGCCGCATGTATGCCCGAGTGAAGATATGGATACGATCATCTATTTAGTTGGTGCCTCTCTCCTAATGTCGCTTGTCGTCATGATCGATATCTGGCTGGATAGGCGCGATCCATAGTTATCGGGAAGCCTGAGGACGAAGCTGAAGGATGCGCTCAGTCACGCTTCCGATTTCCGCTCAACCTTTGGACCCCGAACAGCGCACGGCTATCATGAGTTCCGAGCTTGCCATCACCGCCTTCGCCACGCTGTTTGTGGCTATCGGACCGATTGATCCTGACCCAAGAAGCTGGTCCATGTTGAAGGCAATTTTTTCGGGCATTCTGAACCCCACGGAGGGCGGATGCCATGAAACGGAAGCGGTTTTCGGAGGAACAGAT
>NZ_JAVDPZ010000087.1:0-1779 GCF_031453995.1 Nitrobacter vulgaris
ATTTAGCCAAAGCGCCGCGATTAATTAACTCGCACGTCCGGTATGTTAGAGCCCAGGTGCTATGCAAAGCCGCCTCGAGTCGAGACTTGCCGAAGCGTTTCGAGCGGCCGGCACGTGAAGCGGCGCCACCACGCCACCGAAGCGGGACAGGAAAGCGACACGGTTAAGGAACGTTCGCGCTGCCAGGTCTTTGATATTCGAACAGCCATTCAGAAGCGTGCCATGAATAATCGCCAGATGATCGCAGACCAGCTGAGAGAGGTAGAGCGACATGTGGCGCTCAGCGAGACGTACATAGCTCGTCAGTATGATATCGTCTCGGAGTTCGAGCGCGGCGGGTTCGATTTCAGTGCGGATGAGGTCCGAAAGCGGCTCGCTAGCTTGATGGAGTTTCAGAAGGAGCACACCGCGCGTCGCATTCGGCTGGAGCAGACGTTTTGGGGCGCCTCATCTGCGTTCTCTTGCTCGTTGAGTAGGCGATGAGGATGTCCGCGCCCACTCGCGCATATGCGATAGCCACGGCCCGGCCGATATGCCGCTATCCCCGCCGGTGATTACGAAATGGAAGTCTGCAAACGGATCCCACGTCGATACTTGGTGCCTGGTCCAAAGCTTCGAGATAGACGCTGAGCTATCTCAGTCCGAAGAGCCTGCATACGTGGCGTATCTCATAGAAATAAGCCGTCCAACGGTCAGGATGAACGGGAGATTGGGTTACGTCCCGACAAAAAAGGCCAGCCGAGCCTTTTTCTTATCACCAGCCGTACCGGTACGGGTAAACATGGGGATATGGACGGACCACCCGATACGGCGGGCCATAGTAATAACCTGCCGGGCCATAGACGGGCCCATAGTAGACCGGGGGCGCCGCTGCGGCGGCGAACGTTCCCGCGACCAACCCTAGAGCAACCCCAGGGGCGATTGCCGGACCGCCCCAATAGTGATGACGCCAATAAGCCGAGGCCGGCGCAACCGTCCCGATGAGGAGCGTTGCTGCCGCGGCGATTCCAAGAGCAAGCTTTCTCATGTCTTCTACACTCCCAATATCTACGCCTGCGCCAAGTTCTGGATAGCAGCGCGTTCTTCAGCCAATCGCCGGACAACGAACTGACGTTCCAACTCCGTGAGGTCCGTCTGCAGGATCCGCTTGTAGCAACGGATATTGGCTCGATGCGCCCTCATCGACGCAGCTCGCAAGTTCGCTTGTCGTCGCAGACGCGCCAAGTGGTACGCCACTTGAGCGATAGCCGACTGGCTATTAGCGTCTATGTGTCCGGCCGGCACTCGCATCGCCGCTCCGCCGCGTGGTGGCGGATCGTCATCATCCAGGCCGCGTAGAGCGTCCAAAATTTCGCTCAACCGGAGCGGAGCCGTATGCCCCGGAATCATTCTCAACATCGGCGAGGATTCGACCGCATACATATCGGATGCCCAGGCCGATAGAATGGCCCGCTTTTCGTCCGAAGAAAGCTTCCGGTCTTTGAGGACCGCTTGGACGGAGCGGTGATGCGCATCCGGTCTAAACTGCATCGATGCGACTTGATCATCAACGACACGCTTCATCTTCCCCTCCTTCTCCTTTCATGGGGATCGACTGAGAGGGCGGCGACTGCTTGCCGCCCAAGCCGATATGTGCGGTTACGCGACGCGTTTCGTTTCAATCTGCGGATCGGAAGCAGCGCCGATGGGAATGCGCCGAGGTTTCATGGCCTCGGGAATTTCCCTCACGAGCTTGATCTGCAGTAGACCATTCTCGAATGTCGCACCTTCGACTTTGAC
>NZ_JAVDPZ010000088.1:0-1754 GCF_031453995.1 Nitrobacter vulgaris
TCCTCGTTGACGAAGCCCTGGTAGCTGACCTCACCGTTCGATACCGGCGCGCACAGCAACACCGTGTTGGATGCGTCAAGCACATCTTCCAGACTTGGATAGCGCTTGCCACCCCACTCCACGCACCGCATATGCCTGGGATCCGGCATCGGCATGAGGGGGTTTTCCAGCATCTGGTCGTACTGCTTCTTGATCGGAATGTTCACGCCGACCGCTGAAATACCTTCCTCACGCGCCCTTGGTCCGAACGAGATGAACTTGTTGTATAGGTTCGCGTAGTCGCGTTCGACGACTCGTACGTGCGGGAAGGACTTGCCCGGCACCAGTTTGCACTCACCCTCGGCCCAGTCGAGAATCTCCGGCTGCGCCAACTCATCAGGAGTATCATGCATGAGCGGTTGAAGGACCACGTCACGCACCGGCTTGGAGAACGCCAACGGCGCCAATTCACTGACCTTCTTGGCGAGCAGTTTAAAAATCTCCCAGTCCGTTTTCGATTCCCATACCGGCGGAACCGCCTGTCCCAGCACGTGCAAGAACGAATGCAGGTCCGTCGTGTTGAGGTCGTTCTTCTCGTACCAGAACGCTGTCGGCAATATAATGTCGGAGTATAACCCAGTCGTGTTCATGCGGAAGTTGATGTCGATCACCAGATCATACTTCCCGCGCGGAGCTGTCTCGCGATACTTAACCGTTGTCGTTTTGCCTTTCGCTCGTTCCTCAGAGACCACGTTGTCATGCGCACCAAGGTAGTGACGCAAGAAGAACTCGTGACCCTTGGCGCTCGACTGAATCGCGTTACCGCGCCAGATGAACCACACGCGCGGCCAGTTCTCTTCCGCATCGGGGTCATTGATCGCGAGATTCAACTTCTTGCTCGCAACCTGATCTACAACGTAAGCCGCAATATCTTCGGTCGTTTTCGCGCCGGCTCGTTCGGCATCAGCCACAACCTCAATCGGGTTGCGGTGGAAATTGGGAGTAAACGGCATCCAGCCGCAACGGACCGACTTTGCCTCAAGATCGATCGCGTGACCCTTGGCCCATCGTGGATTCGGCGCCGTCAAGCCATACTCCGTAAACTCCTGTTCGTAACGCCACTGACAGCTGTGGGCATAGTGCCAAGTCGACGACTGCACAACCCGCGGCGGCTTGCTCCAGTCGAGCGCCATCGCAACCGTGGACCACGACGCGACCGGAGCAAGCTTTTCCTGACCGACGTAGTGGTTGATGCCACCGCCGTTGACGCCGCAGCAACCGCACAGGATCAAAGCGACCGTCGCCGATCGGTAACAAAGGTTATTGTAGTACCAGTGGTTGGCGCTGGCGCCCACGATCACCATGGACTTGCCGTTGGTGAGCTCGGCGTTGGTCGCGAACTCACGTGCAAACCTGATCGCTGTCTCGCGGCCGATGCCGGTGTGACGCTCCTGCCAAGCTGGAGTATACGGCGCATCCTCGTCATCGTAGCTGGTCGCAAACGAGCCTTCCAGCCCGCGGCTGTGACCGAACTGAGACATCATGATGTCAAAGCCGGTCGCGACAAGCACCTCGCCCTTATCCGTAGCGATACGCTTCACCGGAACACCGCGCGATACAACGCTGCCATTCACGAAGTCATCGAACCCGACCTGCACCACGCCGTCGGACTGATCGATGAAGCTCAGCACCGGATCGATCGGGCTGTTGTCCAGCGTGTCTTCCGCGGACAGATTCCACTTGCCGTGCGTGGAGCCCCAGCGATCGCCGACCTG
>NZ_JAVDPZ010000089.1:0-1531 GCF_031453995.1 Nitrobacter vulgaris
GAAAAGCGCGCTTCGCGAGCGGCCTCTGCCGCGCCCAGACTGGCCTGCTTTTACTCCGCCTCCGTGGCTTGGTTTTGCTCCGCCGTTGACACAGCCTGATCCGACAGCGGAACGAGATTGAGACACAGGCCGACGAACTGCTTCGGCACAGCCAGGATTATCAGCTCCTGCGGCAAATCCCCGGCATCGGGCCGATCAATGCACTGACGGCCATTGCCGACGCCGGAGATCTTCGCCGCTTCCACCACCATCGCCAGTTTCTCAAGTTCTGCGGACTGGATCGGTCGACCCAGCGGTCCGGCCAATATCGCGGCCAGACCCGGCTTTCGAAGTTTGGCAATGCCAGGCTGCGCCGCACCCTACGAACGCTACATCGCTAGAGATCGCGACAATCCCGATCTGCGCCGCAAGGCGATGACCGCTATTACCGCCAAGATGGCGCGCGTCGTGCACGCCGTTGTCAAAAGCGGTTCCGATTACCGGCCCTTCGTCGAGGGGCGGGTGCCAGGTGGAACAACCTCTGTCAGCTAGGGCCGTGAGGGCATCTGTTCGATGACCCTGTAGATAATGTTCGGGTCTTCCGCCTGGATCAGAAGCTCGTGTTGAGGACAGTAAGGGCCGCCTTCGTGCGGACCCTGTGTTTGCTATGGACGAGACCTTTTCCTTTACCGGCGGAAGCCGCCTGGTTCGATTACGCAACTTGACCAGCGTCATGCAGCGAGAGCATGCTAGCGAACAGAGAGACTTTGACTGCTTTCTCTATTTCCTTCGCTCTTAGGACGTTGTCGGAGACGATCGTGGGGGGCCGGCCGCGCCAGCGGATGATGGCGTTCAGTTCACGCACGACGCGCAGGCCGGAAAGCGATATATCGGCGATCAGTGCAGGCACTCCCGCGTATAGTCGTCGACCACGGCGAGCACCCGGAAGCGACAGCCGTCGGTGAAGATGTCGGAGAAGAAGGCCAGGCTCCACCTTGCGTCGGCACGGATCTTCCTCTTTCGGGACGGATTGTCCAGCTTGCTATGATTGCTCGACGCTTCCCCCGAAAGGCCGTCCGCACCGAGTTGCTAAAGAGAGCTTCGCCTGGTCCGCAAATCCGAGCCAGATCCTACGCTGGGAGCGCTACCATCAAAAGGACTCGTCTATCAAAGGAAGTCCTTTGAACGCCGATCAACGGCCGTTCCCGTAGTGATAAAGCATTCTAAACGTAATTATTGAAGCGCACATCATCGCTATATCTCGACCTGCGCAACAGCTGGAGCAGCACGTAAGGCAAGCGTTCCATCGTACAGGCTTTGGAAAAATACCAACCCTGAAGGCCGTCGGCACCGAGTTGCTGAAGAAGCGTCGCCTGCTCTTCAGTCTCGATTCCCTCAGCCGTTACGGATTTACCGAGAGCATGGGCGATATCAATAATACCTTTGACAAGGACCAGGTCTTCTCCACTCGCTGGTAGGCTGGAAATGAACCCTCGGTCTATTTTGACACGGTCGATCGGTATGCGCCGGAGATGGGTAAGGGACGCAAAGC
>NZ_JAVDPZ010000090.1:0-1512 GCF_031453995.1 Nitrobacter vulgaris
CAACAACAAATCGGCCATGGCGATGTCCCCCAAACATCACCATTGAATCAACCCGCCAGTCCTCTCGCAACAAATTTAATGGGTCCTGAGCCTAGTTTGATACCCGATGCTGAAAGCGGAGGACTAGCTTGCATGGTCAAATGGCTAGTTGCTACGCTTGAACCTCAAGCACGCACCAAGGTCGGTACGACAAACCCACAATACGCCAGGGGACACGGTTTTTTTCAGTTACGTGGTCGCGCACGATTCGCGGCCCGCAGTCCGGTAACAGATAGAAATAATAAGCCGACAGACTTCACGACCGTCGAGTGCCATCATTCGTTTCGCGGTTCAGCGTGGGCGATCTTGGAAGCCAACTCCTCATCTAATGGATGGGGAATCGGCGGCTGGCCAGCCGCCGGCCCCGCTGATCCTCAGCTCTAAATCGCGATGCGCTTCACCTGTGACTGAGCCTTGGGCTTAGGAAGCACGACGTTCAGCACACCGTTCTTGAAGTGCGCCTCTCGACCTCGACCCCAATCGGGATGTGCCGCTCAAAGTGGCCATAGAAGCGCTCGGAAAATTGCTTGTCCTCGTCCTGGACCTCAGGCCGGTTCTCGCCCTTCAGCGTCAGCACGCCGTCGTCGAGCAACACCTCGATATCCTTTTCTTCGAGGCCAGGCATCTCGGCCGTCACCTTGATCTCTTTGTCACTGTCGGAGAGACGTTCCGGCCAGGGCCCGTTGAGAGAAGACAGCGAGCTTGACGATAGGCGACGCTCAAAGCAGCCACGGAAAACGTCGTCGAACAGGCGGTTCATCTCCCGGCAAGGTTCCGCTGGCCGACTGGGCGCAGGAGCTCTTGACGAAGCGGTTCCGTTCCTCGCCTGCCCGTGAAGGAGGTAGGAGTTAAAGTTTTGGCCTGCCCCACTCCTGTCAAAAAAACGGTACATCCGTGAACACCAAGGGAAAGGTCTCCTTTTGTAAGGAGACTCACCGACTTGGCTAAGGCACGGCCCCGCCACATCGGACGAGGATGGAAAGAGGCAGAAGCCATTATGATCAGCGAAGACGGGGACCTGCTCATAAACGCGATCAATAAACTGGTCGATGATTTTGACCAGATGGGATTCGGCCGCGAGGAGATCGGTGCTGCACTTACGGGCATTGGTCTAGGTCTGGTACGACTGCATGCTGGCGATGCCGAGGCCATGAGGATAGTTGGGTCGCTTGAAAGCCTCCTTGTGAGCGGACAGCAAGGGTTGCAATGAGCGACCCTGGCACCGCCGCCGGTTCGGACTAGGATGGAGAGATGATCGCTAAATGTTCTCTTCTCGCCAAAATCAATGCCGAGGCGCGCCGCGGCTTCGTTGCGGAGCATGGCAAGTGGAAGTGGCGGTTCCACGCTTCTGGTTTAGAGGGGTCGGGCTCCGGCCAAAGCCCTAGAACCGATCGACATTCAGGATTCCCAATCGGTTTGATCGCTGATTCATAGAGCTCCGTGATTCGTCACGGAGCAGATCATGGCGGCGAA
>NZ_JAVDPZ010000091.1:0-1486 GCF_031453995.1 Nitrobacter vulgaris
GTGCCCCTCCAGCGCCTGTTCGACACGCTCGGCACCTATGTCGGCTCGTCCTTCGTCAACCTCTTCAATCGGTTCGGCTACGTCTACCAGGTCTATGTGCAAAGCGAGACGAGCGGCCGGCGCACGATGGAAGACGTAGAGCGCCTGACCGTGCTCAACAATCAGGGGGAGCCGGTGCGGCTTGGTTCCATTATCCAGGCCCGCTTCGTCAGTGGGCCGACCGCGGTCCTGTCCTACAACACCTATCCAGCGATCGAGGTGGCGGTCGGCACGGCGCCAGGGGCAAGCTCCGGCACGGTGATCGCTGAGATCGAGCGGCTGGCCGCCGAGAAGCTGCCTTCGAACTACGCAGTCGCGTGGACCGAGGTCGCATACCAGGAGAAGATCGCCGGCGGCTACGCACCGCTGATTTTCGGCCTAGGCGTTCTGATGATCTTTCTGCTGCTCGCCGGGCAGTACGAGTCGGTTCGCCTGCCCTTCGTCATTCTGCTCGCGACACCGTTAGCGATTTTCGGGGCCATCGGCTTCCTGGCTCTCCGGGATCTACCGCTCGACATCTTTGGGCAGGTCGGGCTCCTGCTTCTCGTTGGGCTCGCGGCCAAGAACGCGATCCTCCTTGTCGCCTTCGCGGAGGACCTGCGCCGGAACCAAGGGGAGAATCCGCTGAGGGCTGCCCAGGATGCGGCTCGGCTGCGGCTGCGCCCGATCCTGATGACCTCCTTCGCCTTCATCCTCGGCGCTGTGCCACTCGCCATCGCGAGCGGGGCAGGCGCAAACGCCCGCTTGTCAATGGGCACCGCGGTAATTGGCGGTCTCTTAGTGGCGACGCTGATCACCCTCTTGATCACGCCGACCTTCTACGTTGCCGCCGAGCGGCTGTTCGGCCGACAAAAGGAAAGCCGTCGAGGGAGCGCCCGACCTGCGGAATAGGCACGGCGCGGCGAAGCGGCGAAGAAGTCAGTGGCCTTTTCTTCCAACCAACTTTGATTAATCCGACCTGCTTTCGAAGGCAGAATATCGGTATCAATGCTGTTTGAAGGCTGAAGGAGAACGATTATGCGCAACACCATGGGTCTTCGCGTTGCCGGCGTGTTCGTTTTTTCACTCGCTACGGCGATGCCGGCGTTCGCGACCAAGACGTCCACAGCTCTCGGAATGTGTATCTCTCGCGGGACAGATTGCACCGTCTCCAACAAGGGCGACAACTACGAGATTTGTGTCAAAAACACCGGTGGCACCCAATGCGTGAGCTGCGGGAATCTCGGGCAACCCAGCGATAAGCAGACTTGCTCGGTTGCACGAGCCGCAGGTAAACCGGTAGGACCCCATGTCGGCCCCGCCGGACTTCTAGCAGATGAGGCGGGATCTCTGGCTGACGAGTGAGCCGCTGCGCCTGTGCGTGGCGGTGACAAAGTAGGCCACGGAGCGCCGGCGTGATGTCGGTGCGGGCGGAGTAAAAACCGTCCAGTGGCTAGGTTGATCCCTT
>NZ_JAVDPZ010000092.1:0-1414 GCF_031453995.1 Nitrobacter vulgaris
TTTGCTGGTCAATTCTGGCGTTAACAGGATGCCACCCAGCGTCCAAACACCGATGAAGAAAAAGAAGCAGAACGCACGCACCATTTCCTCAGTATTGAGGCGTATTCCAATGGTGACGCGATCCATTGACCGTAACATTGCTTCGCCGAGAGGTGTCTTCTCGAGAAAGCAACCGGCAAGAAGTCCGACCGCGGCAACGAGGACCAGAAATCCGAAGTCTTGGGTCAGCACGTTGGAGAGTTCTAGTGGCTGGCCCGCGACGTCGTAAGCGCAGAACCATTTCACGTGGGCGCTGGCATTGGCAGTGCTCGTCACGGCGAACAGCAAAGCGAGGAGACACCGGGCGAGGACGAGAGACGAGTTTCGCAGCACGGGAATGCTCCCTCGAAAAAGGCGAATCATCGCCAAACCCGAATCAACTAGAACGTGCTTTCGAGATGTTAATATACGAAAAATTGAAGATTGGAAAACAACAACCTCGATCCTTTAGGCTGTTGACCGTATATTGTTATCGTCACCGGCATAAAAGTTGGTGGATGAGGTTCTTGAATTTCCATCGCATAGCGGCTGGACCTAAATGTCTCTTCAAAGCATGCGGAACCATGGCGTCATCGTCTTAGGACGAGGGGATAGCTCTGCGTGACCGGTCCCTTAATCCTCAGCGGGGTGCGAGCGGCGCAAAAGCATTAGATGCGTCTCGCCTTCCATTGAGCCGCTCTCGCTGACGGGAACCGAGAAGAAGGCGCTGATTGAATTTCTGCAAACACTGACGGCCGACTCGCCTAATGCGCAGCTATAAGGGTAAAATCATTAAGAAGCCTGCCTCGTTCGATCAGGTGGCCAGCCGCGATAGCAAAGCGCCGAGCAAACCGAAGCCGGCAAAAAGCAATATGCCCGCGAAGATCTCCAGTATTTTTGAATGGATGGGGTCCCTATTCGCGGCCCACGCCAGTAAAACGCCAGCCACAATGGCCGCGACACTCAATAGGACAAACATCCGATCTCCGACGCTCACTTACATCAAGGATGGATCGAAGAAGTTGATAGCTAATGGTGCCAATATCTAAAAATTGAAGGACGCTGGTCGTTGCTATAAAGCCCTTGGACGCTCGCTCCATCTGCACCCGCTCACTTTTTTCCAAGAGCTGGGGGAACGGAGTCGGCGCAACGAGACACAATGGTCAGCCGGTAAGGCAAACGGCCTTGCCAAGCCGTCGGCAACGACGGAAGCATGAGCACAAGAGCGCCGCCACAGTACTGTTAAACGTTTCGCCGTAATCTGTAGTGAGAGTTTTGGGAGGATGATTGTGGTTCAACATTCTCACGGGCCGAATGATCTCGGTGAGGTAGAGGTAGTCAAATCCGAAACGGGATTCATTCACTACGCGCTCGATGTCACGGCCATCGTGGCCAT
>NZ_JAVDPZ010000093.1:0-1367 GCF_031453995.1 Nitrobacter vulgaris
GGATCGCGCGACCCAGCAGGGCGAGCACGCCCACCGCGAAGGCGATGTCGGTTGCCGTCGGCACTGCCCAGCCGTGCGCGCGCACCATGTCAGCGCTCAGCGCCAGATAGATCAGGGCTGGAACGATGACCCCTCCGGCCGCCGCGGCCACCGGCAGGATCGCCTGGTCGAGTTTGCTCAGCGCCCCTTCATGGATCTCGCGCCGAATCTCCATGCCGACAACCAGGAAGAAGACTGTCATCAGCGCGTCGTTGACCCAGAAATGCAGGGACTGCGCATAGACGAAAGTGCCGAGCCCGATTGAGAGCGGCAGATGCCACAGGTCGTGATAGCTTTGGGCGAGAGGGGAGTTGGCCCAGATCAGCGCAACAGCCGCTGCAAACAGCAGCACGATGCCGCTGACCGCCTCGACATGCAGGAAGCGCTCCAGTGTCGCAAGGGCCCGCTCAACGAGAAACTGGGCCCGCGGCAGGTTGCGGGGGGAGGTCTGTAAATCCATTGGTCACGCGCGCTCAGCGTGGCGGCCCGACCAACGCACGACCTGTCCCGCTGCCCTATGCAGCGAACACCCTGCTCGTTTTTACACTCGACCATGCCGAGGAAGCAACCGCTTTGGCCGCCATGTACGTCTTGGCTAAGGGCTATTGATCGGGCCAAGCTGCGCCTCCCAACCACAGTGGAAATTCGAGAATCAGTCACTGCTGAAAGAGTCGTCGAGCGCATTACCAGCACTCCTCCCTAAGTCTATCAAAGTCGCGAGCACCGCCGTCTCTCTATGTCGCTGCGACGAGCGGCATTTACCTGTTCCCGGCGGCTGGTCAGGCGAGCGGCGCCTCGGGCATGCAGATCATCTCCGATGACTCGATCGTCGATGTGGTGTTGCTGGGGGCCAACCTGGCCGGCAATCAACTGAGTATCTGGGGACGCACGGACGCGGGCGTGGTGTTCTATTCGCGCTGCGCGCTGGGATCACAGTCGGACCCGACGGCCTGGTCGGCCCCCATTCCGCTGGTCACCGGCGTCGATCAGTTGGCCACGATGCTCGATCTGAGCACCGGCGCCAGCGTGCTCTATTCGCACACCAGCGGCCAGCAAGTGGTGAAGCTGCAGTAGGATCCGGTCACCACGCAATGGCGCAGTCGTCGGTCCTGCTGCCGGCCCTGTCGATCGACGACGTCTGCGAATTCTACACCTACACGACGCGCGTCGCGGTGGTGGACGAGAATCAGCTCCCTCTCGTCGGCCAGCAGTTTACGATCACCTCGACCAGCACCTGCGGCGTCTACATCGAAGATGTGTACATGCAGCTTTCGTCGACGATAGCGTTGCCGGTGACCGCGGATATGCAAGGGTTTGCCGCTTAGCCA
>NZ_JAVDPZ010000094.1:0-1363 GCF_031453995.1 Nitrobacter vulgaris
ATCGTCGTCGCCGCCGCACTCGTCGTCGAAGTCAAGTACCAGCCAGCCCTCTGGATCCACGCAGCTCTCTGGATCCCAACAGTCCTCGCTGTTACGCTGTGGCCCTTGCGCGCAATGAAATCGCTCCTGATCAGCCTCCAGTTTCATCACAAGGCTGCTGAGGGACGCGTAGTCTCTCGTAATCGCCTATGAATGCCTCCCGCCGTCGCGGTAGCAGCGCCGGCCTCGGCCTCGTTGCGCTGGTCATGGTCGCCGTGCTCGTCGGTCTTGGCGTCTGGCAGTTGCGGCGCGGGGCCGAGAAGCACGCGCTGATAGCAGCGCTCACCGAGCGATTGACCGCCGCGCCCATCGCCTTGTTCCCGCCGGCAGACTGGGCGACATTATCGTCGGTCAGGGATGAATTTCGCCGGGTGAGTTTTTCGGCGACCTACGAAGCGCGACCCGACGCAATGGTTTACAGCTCCGGCTCGGCTGTGCGCCCGGATGTTGGGCTTGGCACGTGGGCATTTCTGCCCGCGCGACTGGCCGACGGGAGCGTACTCGTTGTTAATACGGGCTTCGTGCAGAACACCACGCAGGATCGCAACCAGCAGGATCGTGCGGTGAAACCGTTGGTGACGGGACAGCCCGTGGCGATGACGGGTTATCTCCGCTTCCCGGAAGAAGCTGGCGCCCTGACTGCGTCTACCAGCCGGGACAAGCGGCTGTGGTTCTCGCGCGACATAGGCGCGATGGCACAGGCTCTTGGCTGGGGAAACGTTGCACCGTTTTACATCGACCTTGAGACGCCGGCACCTGCGAGCGGCGTTCCCAAGCCTGGCCCGCTCGATGTGCATTTGAAAGATGATCACCTTCAATACGCCATCACCTGGTTCGGTCTCGCGGCAGCTGTGCTTTTCACTTTCGGCTTTTGGTGGCGCAGCCAACACCGCTCGACGTAGCTCGCAATTTCTCCCCGAATCGCCACGGATGCCTTGTCGTTCATATGTCGTCGGCGTGATGATCTCTGCAAACATCTCGGTGATGTGCTGGACCGATTCGGATCGCTTCGGCGGCTTTTGACCGAGCGACCACGCAACTGATTGTTTTGGCAGGAGAGTTGCGGGTTCTTGTGGGACTGTCGGGCGACGCCGGCACCGGTTTGCGGTCAGGGCACCGACGCGTCAAAGCAAGGCACCGGATCTCAACTCGGGTCTATTAAGCTGGGCCAACGCGTCGCAGCAATCCAGGACCGCCGGCCACCGCGTAACCGAGCGAAACGCTCGGGTTTGTGCGTGGCGGTGACAAAGTAGGCCACGGAGCGCCGGCGTGATGTCGGTGCGGGCGGAGTAAAAACCGTCCAGTGGCTAGGTTGATCCCTTTG
>NZ_JAVDPZ010000095.1:0-1336 GCF_031453995.1 Nitrobacter vulgaris
GAGAAGCGGGCGGCCCGGGTCTCGTCGACGGCGCTAGTGCGCTATCGCGGCAATGACTACTCGGTGCCGACGGCCTTTGGCTTCCAGGACGTCATGGTGAAGGGCTTCGTCGATCAGACCGTCATCCTGTGCGGCGGCGAGGAGATCGCGCGGCATCAGCGCTGTTATGGTTCGGGCACCTTCGTCTTCAACCCGCTGCACTATCTGGCGCTGATCGAGATGAAGCCGAACGCGCTCGATCAGGCCGCACCGTTGCAGGACTGGAGCCTGCCCGAGGCGTTCCAGAACCTGCGTCATCTGATGGAGGCGAGGATGGGCAATCGCGGCAAACGCGAGTTCATCCAGGTGCTGCGGCTGATGGAGGCAATCCCGAAGGATGTCGTGGTCTACGCCGTCACCGAGGCGATCCGGATCGGCGCGATCGGATTCGATGCGGTCAAGCAGATCGCTCTGGCCCGCATTGAGCGCCGTCCTGCGCGACTCGATCTCAGCGCCTATCCCCATCTGCCGAAGACCAGCGTGAAGACGACATCGGCGGCCGATTACGCCGTCCTCGTTCCCGGGAGGGCGGCATGAGTGGGAAGGCCATGGATATGATGCCGACGATCGGCACGCCGCAGGTGCTGCTCAGCCATCATCTCAAGCAATTGAAGCTGCCGACGGTGCTGCGCGAATACGACAAGGTCGCCCGTGAATGCGCGCGCGACGGCGTCGATCATCCCCGCTATCTGCTGCGCCTGGTCGAACTGGAACTGATCGACCGGGAACGGCGTGTCGTCGAGCGGCGCATCAAGCAGGCCAGGTTCCCGGCGGTGAAGAGCCTGGACACCTTCGACTTCACCGCCATTCCTTCCCTCAACAAGATGCTGGTGCTGGAGCTGGCACGCTGCGAGTTCATCCTGCGTCGCGAGAACATCGTCGCGCTTGGCAATTCCGGCACCGGCAAGACCCATGTCGCGCTCGCCCTTGGCCTTGCCGCCTGCCAGAAGGGCTTCCCCGTCGCCTTCACCACCGCGGCTGCCCTCGTGCATCAGCTCATGGAGGCCCGCGACGAGAAACGGATTTTGAGGCTGCAGCGTGAACTGCAGACGGTGAAGCTGCTCATTGTCGATGAACTGGGCTACGTGCCGCTGTCACCGACCGGCGCGGAATTATTGTTCGAGGTGCTCTCCCAGCGCTACGAGCGCGGATCGACAATCGTCACCTCAAACTTGCCTTTTGAAGACTGGACCTCGGTCCTGGGGTCCGAGCGGCTCACTGGTGCGCTGCTCGATCGGCTGACCCACCACGTTCACATCCTCACCATGAATGGCGACAGCTACCGGCTCAAGCAATC
>NZ_JAVDPZ010000096.1:0-1318 GCF_031453995.1 Nitrobacter vulgaris
TCGACGACGATGATCGCGTCATCGACGACCAGGCCCACCGCCAGCACCAGGCCGAGCAGACTCAGGGTGTTGAAGGAGAAGCCCAGAAGCGCCATCGGACCGAACGTGCCGACTAGCGCCACGGGCACCGCGATCGCTGGGATGAGCGTCGCGCGCCAGTTCTGCAGGAACAGGTAGGTGACGATCACCACGAGGACCAGCGCCTCGAAGAGGGTGCGCACCACCTCCCAGATCGCCTCTCGCACGAATTCGGTCCGGTCGAGGGCGATGCGGTAGGTCAGGCCCGGCGGGAAGCGTTTGGCAAGCTCCTTCATGGTGGCGCGCGCGCCCTCCATCACCTCCACGGCATTGGCGTCGGGGTTCTGGTAGATTCCGAGCGTCGCCGAGGGCCGGCCGTCGAAGCTCGACCTGACGCCGTACTGCTCGGAGCCGAGTTCGACTCGGGCGACGTCGCGCACCCGCACCACCGAGCCGTCGGGATTGGCGCGCAGCAGGATGTTGGCGAATTCCTCGGGCTTGAGCAGGCGCCCCTGCGTGACGAGCTGCAGCTCGAAGGCTGTGGGTTCGCTCAGCGGCTGCTTGCCGAGAACGCCGGTCGTGATCTGCGCGTTCTGCTGCTCGATCGCCGAGGTGACGGTCTGGGGGCTGATCGCCAGCGCCTCCATCTTCACCGGGTCGAGCCAGATGCGCATGGCGTAGCGCATGTTGGAAAAGTTCACGATGCGCCCCATCCCCTCGACCCGGCGCAGCGGCTTGATCACCTGCGTCTCGGCCCAGTTCGAGAGGAACAGCTCGTCGTAGTTGGCGCCGTCCTCAGCGTAGAGGACGATATTGCCGAGGCGCTGCCGCGAGCTCTTCGTGATCTCGAGGCCTTGCGCCCGGACAGCGGCCGGCAGCTTGGCCTCCGCACGGCTGGCGCGGGTGAGCACCTCGGCAGCTGCCGCGTTCAGATCCGATCCGACCGCGAAGGTGGCGTCGATGCTGACGCTGCCGTCGGTGCTGCTCACCGAGTTGATGTAGAGGAGGTGCGGTGCGCCGTTCACCTCCTGCTCGATTGGAATGGCGATGGCCTCGTACGACTGCTGGGCGCTGGCGCCGGGGTAGGTCGCCTGGATGTTGATAACCGGCGGCGCGATCTCGGGATACTGCGCGACCGGAAGGGTCAGGCCCGCGACGACTCCGATCAGCGTGATCAACACCGAGATGACGCCCGCGAGGATCGGGCGGTCGACGAAGCGCGCGAACAACATGCGGCGAGTGGCCCCTTCCCTTGTCAGTTCTGGGCCTCTTTGGTCCGGCCCGGCACAACTGAGATTGC
>NZ_JAVDPZ010000097.1:0-1167 GCF_031453995.1 Nitrobacter vulgaris
GAAAGAGCGTCCAACCGATGGCGGCGCGGCTGGCGCCGGGCGACTACGACCGGTTGCATCATTTTATCGCTGATGGTGTCTGGGATGCGGCACCATTGGAATCGGAATTGCTGGTTCAGGCCGATCGCCTCGTCGGTGGCAAAGATGCGGTGCTGGTTATCGATGACACGGCGATGCCGAAGAAGGGCGATCGTTCGGTTGGTGTCGCTCCGCAATATGCCTCTTCTCTCGGCAAGACGGCCAATTGCCAAACATTGGTGTCGCTGACGCTTGCGCGGGGTGAAGTGCCGGTCATGGTGGCATTGCGTCTCTTCGTTCCCGAGAGTTGGACGAGCAATCCGGTGCGTTTGAAGCGTGCGGGCGTTCCAGTCGAGCATCGCGCGGCGCGGACCAAGCCGGAGATCGCGCTGGCTGAGATCGATCGCGTGATCGCCGCCGGTGTTCGCTTCGGCTGTGTGCTGGCGGACGCGGGATACGGATCGAGCGCGCCGTTCCGTCATGCTCTGAGCGAACGTGGCCTCTTGTGGGCAGTTGGTATGTCGCGGCGCCAGAAAGTCTATCCGAGCGATGTCACCATGATCTTTCCGACGGAGAAAGCCCGTAAGCCGCGCAAACACCATATCCCGGATATGTCGCCAGTTTCTGCCGAGACGATGTTGGTCGGCGAAAAGTGGCAGAAGATCAGTTGGCGCCGGGGCACGAAAGGCCCACTGACATGCCTCTTCACTGCACGGCGTGTCCGCATCGCGGACGGCCCAAAGCACCGCGTGTTCGATAAAGGTGTCGAGCGTATGCCTGGCGATGAAGTGTGGATCCTGGGCGAACGACGATCGAGCGGAGAGCAGAAGTACTACGTCTCGAACCTGCCCGCTGACGTTTCGCTCAAGACGCTGGCAGCCGCCGTCAAGGCGCGGTGGATCTGTGAACAGGCGCATCAGCAATTGAAGGAAGAGCTGGGGCTCGACCATTTTGAAGGCAGGTCGTGGGCTGGATTACACCGACACGCCTTGATGACGATGATCGCCTACGCTTTCCTTCAATCCCGCCGCCTCACCGCAGCAGGACGGAAAAAAAAGAGTCTCAGGCCCTCCGCCACAGCCGAGCATGCCAGCCATCAGACAAGCCATCCTCGACCTATTCGTGCGGCCTCCACCGTTACGATGCACG
>NZ_JAVDPZ010000098.1:0-1147 GCF_031453995.1 Nitrobacter vulgaris
TAGTGGATGGAATCTAACACTTGGTGCCCGCGTCTGACGGCTCGGATAATTTTGTTGGGATCGGCAGTCCATGTGAAGGGCTTCGGTTCGGCGTTATGTTCGATGACGAAGCGATTGATTGCAGCCTGCAGGTCGACGACCGATCGGAAGATGCCGCGTTTTAGTCGTCGCTTTGTGAGTTTGGCGAAGAAGCCCTCGACGGCATTGAGCCAGGATGCTGATGTGGGCGTGAAGTGGAAGGCCCAGCGGGGATGCCGAGCCAACCACTGGCGCACCTTCGGGTGCTTGTGGGTTGCATAGTTGTCGACGATAGCGTGGATTTGCTTTCGCGGCGGCACCTGCGCCTCGACGGCGTTGAGGAAGCGGATGAACTCCTGGTGCCGATGGCGCTGCATATTGCGGCCAATGACGGTGCCGTCGAGGACGTTGAGGGCCGCAAACAGTGTCGTCGTGCCATGACGCTTGTAGTCGTGGGTCATCGTCCCGGCGCGACCGTTCTTTATTGGCAAGCCGGGCTGGGTGCGGTCGAGCGCCTGGATTTGGCTTTTTTCATCGACCGAGAGAACGACGGCATGAGCGGGCGGATCGACATAGAGGCCGACGACATCGCGCAATTTGTCGACGAAGCGCGGGTCGGTGGAGAGCTTGAACTGTTTCACCCGGTGCGGCTGCAGCCCATGGGCGCGCCAGATGCGTTGAACGGAACTCGCGCTGATATCGACGACCTTCGCCATCATGGCGGAGGTCCAGTGGGTCGCCTCTGCTGGCGGCTCGGTCCGGGTGAGCGCCACGACGCGTTCAGCGATGCCCGACCCCAGCGGCGGAATGCGCGAGGGGCGTGTCTTATCGTGCAGGAGGCCGTCATAACCCGCCGCCATGAAGCGTTCCTGCCAGCGCCACACACAGGTCTTCGACTTGCCGGTCCGGCGCATGATCTCATGGGTGCCGAAACCGTCCGCGCTCAACAGTACGATCTCGGCCCGCCAAACATGCTTGTGTGGGGTGTTGCGATTCCGCGCCAACGCCTTCAGACGGCGGCGGTCGGCAGGCTTAAGGGTGATGAAAATTCCGGTTCGCATGCGCCAGACTCGCATGCATCCAGTCAGATGGGAATCCCATCCCGGATTCAAATGTCAGACGCGATCCA